>CAZIVG010000016.1:0-15738 GCA_964542595.1 uncultured Muribaculaceae bacterium
TGTCATATCAAGACAAAATTATAAAGTTTCTTACTTTGCGGAATCAGAAGCCGGAAGGTACTGGGAAAAATCTACTGAATTTGAATATGACTGGAAACTTCTGGATGTTGAGATAGATTTAGCCTAAATTCCGACTAAGTGGATTTTTAAAGCCTTTTTAGTCTAAAATTAGTCCGTTTTCGTCCCATTTGAAATAATAAAAGTCAAACCATTTCCGACCTCACTATCTTGGCTAAAAATACAAAAGTATTAATAAAAAAACGGACATAAAGTCCGTTTCTTATTTTAAATGGGCGGACGATGGGATTCGAACCCACGAATATCGGTACCACAAACCGAGGTCTTAACCGCTTGACGACGCCCGCCATATATCTTCAAAAACAAATATATCAAATAAAAATTCTTTTTCAAGTGTTTTTTATTTAACCATACATAGTAGTGTAAATTTTTGCAAATAATGATATACTATTTTCTAAAGACAAGCAACAAGGAGAAAATTATGTCAAAAGAAGATAATTCTATAAGCTTTGGAATGGGCCTTTTAGCAGGGGTTGTCGGAGGCGTGATTGCGGCTGTTTTGTATGCACCAAAATCAGGTGAAGAAACCAGAGAAGAGGTAAAAACTTACGTAAACGAATTTGCACAAAAACACGCACCTGAAATAAAAGAAGCCAAAAAGCAGGCGCTCGAATCACTTGATATGATGAAATATAAGCTCGAAAAACAATACAACAAAATCAACGAGCATATCAAAGCAAAACAAATGGCAAAAGCCAGAGAAATGGAAGATAAGTCTTACGACTTTAACTAGTCATTTAAAACGCCTCGTTTTGGCGAAACCAGATTAACTAAAAAAACAGGAGAAAATATGTCCAGCATTTTAGAATTCAGTATAATTTTATTAATTTTCGTAATAATCGCAGCGATTGTCACAGTTTCAATATATCTTGTAAGATTGTTGATGGATATGGATGTGCTTGCAAAAAATGCCAATGAAACGACTACAATTTTAAACGGAGAATTAAAACCTCTTCTTGAAGAATTGAAAGGTTCGCTGGCGAAAATCAACGCGATAGCGCAAAGCGCTGACAATCAGGTCGCAACTTTGAAAAAACTCGTGACAACTGTCCTCGGTGTTTCTTCGATTTTTGTAGGCGGCTTCGGAAAGATGTCAGGCGGCTTTATGAAAGGGTTCCAATCTGCTTTCAAGCTTTTCGGAAAGAAATAAAACGATTATACCAATGTTATGATTTGTAAAAATTGTATAATATACACCCGTACTATTGAATAGTTCGATGACAAACGGGGTATTTATTGTAAATAATCAAGAAAATGTCGATAATGATCAAATACGTCAAAGGAGAAAAATTATGTCAACAGGAAAATTCTTAGCAGGTTTCATAGTTGGAGGAGTAGTTGGTTCTGTTATGGGGCTTTTACTCGCACCTCAATCAGGCGAAGAAACTCGTGAAATGCTTGCAAAAAACTCAGAAGAACTTTGTAACAAAGCTGAAAAAACGGTAAAAGAAATCCAAAGCAAAGCTGAGGACATCGTCTCTGATATGCAGAAAAAAGGTGATGACATCATGGACAAAATCCAAGGTCTCATTAACTCTAAAAAAGAAGAAGTTTAAAAACAAATTTAACGATTGAGAAGCCGTCTGACAATGTTCAGGCGGTTTTTCATTTCAAACTTATTATTCATCAAATAGGCAATAGTCTTTGGAAACAGCTGTTGAAGAAAATGTGTTCTTTGAGCGATTTTTGCGTTAAAAATCGGACCGTTAACGATGGAATGAGCCTCAGCAACAGTTTCGTTAAGACCGGCCCGAACAGATGTATTATCTATAAAATAATCCAGTATTTCTCTCAAAGTTGGCGGAAGCTTCTCGTTAATGGCATTCGATTCTTTAGAATAAATTTCAAAAAGCTTTGTACCTTTTGAAAAATCAAGTTTTTTCAGACTTTTCAATACGACACTGCCGGAAATTCCTGATGTGTTTCTTTCAATGTTAACAAGCTCATGCCCGACTTCATGGTTCAAAATAGCTGCATCAATTGCTGTATAAATTTCTTTTTTCCTACGATCAATACAAGAATCCATATCTTGAATATATTGGATAGACTTAATTTTTTTCTTTAATTTAATCAAAACATCTGCAGGAAGCTTCTTCAAGAGCCCCTCAAAATCTTCGTTAAAATCAACAATAAACTTTCTAAGATCGATTTTTTGAAAAAATCCTGTTCTCATATTTGTGATTTTCAAATTTCCGTCAGAATGTACGACTTTGTATTTTTTTGAATTGATTACGTGCTCGATTTCATTTTCATTAAGCTTTTTTGCAGAAGCGCTTCGACTTGCCAGAACCTTGCCGTCACCTTCTGAAATGACATAAGAATATGAAGAATGCTTTTCATCAGGCGACAATCTATAGTTGACTCTCGAACGTGTGCCGTCTAAACTCCTCAGATCTTTAGAAACAATCGTTCCATCTGAATTTTTTACAGCAGAACTGATTGTGTGAATCTTACCTTTTTCATCAATGGTTTTTATGTTAAAAACACCGTCCACCCCTGACATTGTCAGAACCTCGCCTCTGATAAGACGACCATCTTTGGTTCTTTGTTCGGTACGCATCCGATTCAAAGACATAACCAATTCTTTTTCTTGCTGCTCAAGGAGATATGCGGTATTCGAGCGAAAATCCATTATTTTGGTTTCTCGAAAAAGAACGTTACCTTTTTGGATTTTCTGACTTTGATTTTCAAAAAAGACTTTTTTACCTTGTTTGTCGAACTTTGCATAAACTCTTTCGCCAATGCCCTCATCAAAGCTGTTCTCTCTCAAGGAAACTGAAAATCCGCCTGACCTGTAAGCGACTCCATATCGGAAAATATTTGTTGAGGGACTTCCATTGCCCAAGTCTGCAACCTTAAGTCCTTTGTAAGCACCATCAAGCTTTTTTATCATCGACTCCAAGTCGTGCTCGTACATTAAAAGCCTGAAATTAAAAATATCTTTTCTTGATAAGATTTCGTACTTCTCAGTTTTCATAAGATTTTTAATAATTTCGAGATTTTTCCTTGCCAATTCAACATCAAAATCCTTAACCCTCAACAAAGACTCAAATTGGTGAGGACGCACACTTTCGAGAATAAATTTTGAGTCACTGCTATCTGCCAACTCTCTGAAAAATGCCAGATTTTCAGGCCTGAAATTCTCTGCAGAAAACTTGTTGCCCTTCATTATATCTGTGAAGCATGAACTTCCGATATATTTAAAAAGGTTTTGATTTTCTTTTTGACGTACAAAATCAGCAAGCATCTCAAACTGCGGCTTATGTTTTTCAATGTCCAGAGAGTCTATATTTGACTTTAAAAATTCAAAAATCCCATCAAAACAAATTTCTGCTTTCGAAAGAACAGGATGTTTTTTTATGTAATCAGTGATATCAAGTAACTTGTTCACTTTCGCCAAACCGTAATCAGAGATATTCTCAATTGCAAACGGTGCATAATCTTTTGCGCTGAATTGTATTCGCTCAAAAGTCTTTTCCAGTTTTTTAAGCGGATATTTTTTTATTACATAATTCAGATTTTCATTAAACATCTTTTCCATATAATATGAACGTTCTCTGGGGTTGGCGCCTCTCCCTTGCATGTACTTTTCAGAACTCAACTTGTCAAACAATCTCAATCCGTCATTAAACGTCAAATCATCTTGAGTCAAAAGAGATAATTGCGCAGAAGCGGAAAGTCGTTCATTAATTTCTTTGTATCTTGGACTTGAGCCTATTTCGTTAATCAAATCTATCACATCTCGTTTTTTAGAGAAATCAATTGGTTTTGGAATACTTAATTTTAAAAGAGGAATAGGATTACCTTTTTGGCTTTGGGCAAATTGAGACAAATCAGGATGAGAAATAACATCTTGAAGAAAAGCAATATTATTCGTCAAATCCTTTTGAGAAAGCCTTTGGCTTTGAAGAATGCTCATTAAATTGCTTGTTTTGTCAATAATACCCGACTCTTTCAGCTGTTTGTACTGATAGGCTGAAATCTTAGTTTGCTGAAGAATGTCGATGTAATCAAACGGCTTCATCCCTTTTGCAAACTCACCTTTCGGTTCATTTTTTAAAGATTTGAGAATCTTCAAATTGTCAGGGAGTTTTGACATATCTGTATCAGCCTCAAAAAAATTCTGATAATACAAACCCCGATAATCGCCCATCCCTGTTTTAACATCTATAAACGCAGGATTTGTCTCAATTTCACTGACGAGTTTTAGTGACTTTTTCGCAATTTCCGGAGTAAGCTGCGAACGAGTCAAGATAAAAGTCATCCCCTCTCCATCATAAAAGTCTTGATGCCCCTCAAAAGAGGCCAAGATTTTTGTGAGATTTTTAATTCCAATCGGAGAATTAACAATATTTTCAACTTGCTCAGAAGTAAATTTGAAGCTACCCTTAGAGTCTTTCATATTAAAAAGCTTTTGGAAGAGTTCATCTTTAACAGTTTTAGGCTGAATCCTCATTCTGACTGAGACTTTAACCCTATCAACCAGAGCTTTCGCCTGCTCTTTAGTAAACAGGGAAGGTTCAGCCGATTTCAATATAACACGCCCCCCCACATCTTGTTGATAAGGAGTTTGTTTTAATTTAGAATTTTCTGTATTTCCTGAAAGCTTAGGGCTTATCGGGTTGTTGAACACGTTCACAGACTGACTTCCATTATTCCTACGATTATAAGAAAACGTGTAAATATTTTTTTTTGCGACGGAACCATTATCTGTTACAAATAACTCTCGCTGCGTGTACACCTGAAGCAGAAGCCTGAATCAGACCCCTCGTAACTCCGGCGCCGTCACCGATTGTGAAGAGGTTTTTAACTTGCTCAGTTTCAAGTTCTTTCGTGAGTTTTACACGTCCTGAATAGAATTTGACTTCAATACCGTACAAAAGTGTATAACGAGACGCCACACCCGGAGCAATTTTATCCAAAGCCTGAAGCATTTCAATTATAGCAGTCATTTGTCGATAAGGAAGCACAAGGCTCAAATCCCCCGGAGTTGCGCATTTCAGGGTCGGAGTCAAGATGCTTGACTTGATTCTTTCCGGAGTCGAACGTCTGCCATCCAACAAATCTCCAAAGCGTTGAACCAAAACCCCACCTGAGAGCATGTTTGCAAGCCTTGCAACGTGTTGACCGTATGCAATCGGCTCTTTGAAAGGTTCCGTGAACTTCTCACTTACGAGAAGTGCAAAGTTTGTATTTTGAGTTTTCTTTTCTGCATAACTATGACCGTTCACAGTCGCAATTCCGCTGTAATTCTCCGCAACTACCTCACCGTAAGGGTTCATACAGAATGTTCTGACTTCATCACCGAAAGTTTTTGAGTGATAAACGAGCTTTGATTCATAAAGCTTATCTGTGATGTGCGAGAATACAGGTGCAGGGAGTTCAACTCTGACACCGACATCAACTGCATTGTTAACCATACCGATTTTGTTTTTTGTAAACTCTTTCGTAAGCCAATCAGCGCCTTCTCTGCCCGGAGCAATAATCAAATATTCTGAGCGGATTTCTTCACCCTCAGTTGTCACAAATCCTTTTACCTGTTCATTTTCAACAATAAGACTTGCGGCAGTGGTTTTATTGAGAATGGTCACGTTCTCTTTTAGGTAGTCTTGCATGTTCTTCAAAACGCCCAAACTGCGCTCCGTGCCAAGGTGTCTGACCGGAGAGTGAACTAATTTTAATTCCGCAAGAGTCGCTTGTCTTTCGATTTCAGCAAAATCGTCTTTGTTTGTGCCAAAAACCTCATCCGTAGCGCCATATTTCAAATAAAGGTCATCAGTATATTTAATCAGATTCTCAACATCTGATCTTTCCATATAATCGACCATATTCCCGCCGACATCAGGGGTCAAAGTAAGTTTTCCGTCAGAAAACGCACCTGCTCCGCCCCATCCGCAAAGCAATCCGCAAGTTTTGCAGTTTGGACATTTATTAAGTCCTTCTCTCAAGAAACATTTTCTTTCCTCGATTTTCAAACCTTTTTCAACAATCACCACTTTCCATTCGGGCTTCAATTTCATAATTTCGAGTGCGGCAAAAATCCCTGCCGGACCCGCGCCGATGATAGCAACATTGTAATTCTGCAAAACTGTAGTCATTACGATTATCCTTTATATTCCATACTCTCAAATTGTATAATAAACATGAACTTTGTGATATAATTTTTCAAAAAATGAATTATACAAAAAGGGGTAAAAATGGATTATTTAAACGAAGTATTTGAAAAGTTAAAAGCAAAAAACAATGAACCCGAGTTTTTACAAGCAGCACAAGAGGTTTTGGACTCTTTAAAACCTGTAATCGAGAAAAACCCTTCTTTCAAAAAAGAAGCTCTTCTTGAAAGACTCACTGAGCCAGAAAGACTCATTTCTTTCAGAGTGCCTTGGGTCGATGACAACGGTCAGGTTCAAGTCAACAGAGGCTTCAGAGTGCAGTTCAACAGTGTAATCGGGCCATACAAAGGCGGTTTGAGATTCCACCCCAGCGTAAATCAAAGCATTATGAAGTTTTTGGCGTTTGAACAAATATTCAAAAACGCCCTCACAGGTCTGCCCATCGGCGGTGGCAAAGGAGGAAGCGATTTTGACCCGAAAGGCAAATCAGACGCGGAAGTTATGCGTTTTTGCCAAAGCTTTATGACAGAACTATTCCGTCACATCGGCCAAGACGTTGATGTCCCTGCTGGTGACATCGGAGTGGGCGCAAGAGAAATCGGCTACCTTTTCGGGCAATACAAAAGAATCAAAAATGCCTATGAAGCAGGCGTTTTGACAGGAAAAGGCCTCGAATACGGCGGCTCGCTAGCCAGAAAAGAGGCAACAGGTTATGGCTTGATTTACTTTATGAGAGAAATGCTAAAAAACGACGGAATGGACATCAAAGGCCAAACCGTAACAATTTCAGGCTCAGGCAACGTTGCAATTTATGCTTGTGAAAAAGCACAGCAATACGGCGCAAACGTTGTTGCCTTAAGCGATTCAAACGGATGTATTTACGACCCAACCGGAATCAATTTGGATGTCGTAAAACAGCTTAAAGAAGTCGAAAGAAAAAGACTCGAAGAATATGCCACATTGGTCCCCGGTTCTGTTTACACAGAAAACACAGAGGCTTGTCCTCACCCGATTTGGAAAATCAAAACGGACATCGCTCTTCCTTGTGCAACTCAAAACGAACTTGACCTTGAAGAAGCGAAAGAACTCGTTAAAAATGGCGTAAAAGCTGTCGGTGAAGGTGCAAACATGCCGACAAACATCGAGGCAATCCACTTCTTCATCGAAAACGGCGTGCTTCTCGGGCCGGGAAAAGCTGCAAACGCAGGTGGCGTAGCGACTTCCGCTCTTGAAATGTCCCAAAACAGCATGAGATATTCTTGGACATTTGATGAAGTCGATGAAAAACTTGACGGCATTATGACAAACATCTTCAACGCTTGCAAAAAAGCTGCTGATGAATACGGCTTGGACAAAAATTATGTTGCAGGTGCAAATATTGCGGCCTTCGACAAAATCGCCAAAGCGATGATTGCTCAGGGTATCATCTAATCAAATCGAATTAAAAATTAAAAAAATCCCGAACCTTTAATAGATTCGGGACTTTTTTATTGAAAATCTTTTAAATATTTTTTGATGTAAGAATCCATTTCTCTTTTTTCTTCTGCCGCTTTTTTTCTCTCAGCATTTTCAGACTCCCACTTTCTGATTATCATTTTAGAATCGAGTTTATCACTGATTTTTTCCTTATTCATTCCTTCTTTCGAATCGTAATAAATTTCAGCAGAATTTTCACCTGAAACAAACTTCACCCAACAAGAAGACGTTAGACCGGAGGATTTCAGACTCATCTCGACCGGAAAACGAGAGCAAAGATTGTCCAACTCTTCTGATTGCAAAATATCCAAAACTTCATGAGAATAGTTTTTTGAATATTCTTTCAAAACAAGTGCGGGTATTTCCTCACCGTCTTTTGCAAAGTAATGCTGATTATTAATCATAGCCACGCATTTTTTGACTTGTCTATCGACTCCTATGTCATCAAGGAAATTTATATAATTGCCGTTCAAACTTCTTTTTATTTTCTGTGCATCTGATTCACTTAAAGAAATATCCACAGACTCACTATGTTGGACATTTCTTTCATTAAGCATTTTAACGTTAATTTTCAGATTTCTCGTTTTTCCGCTCGTGTGGACTTTTTCACCCATATTAACAATCAAAGGGTAAGAATCACAAAGTTTCGCAAGCCCTTTAGAAGAAACAAAAGTCAGAACGTCTTGTTTCGGAATATTTTTGTTCGTCTCAAGCACAAGCATAGTTTCATTTTTATTGATTTCTTTAATAACTTTCTTGATTTTTTCGTCCATTTCAAGGTTATCTTTAAATTTTTCGATTCTGCTCTTTTTGTTTTCTTCGATTTTTTTAATCGCGTCTTCCGCTTTAAAAGCCGCAACATCTGCCCTGTTTTCATTGAGGATAAACGAATCTCTTGTATCACCGTTCATATCCGCGATGAAGAGTTCGTTTTTGTCTTTCAACATTGCATAATAACCCTGAGCACCGAGCTTTTTAAACTCGTCGTGTTTCAAAATTTCATACAATACAGGTCGCTGAATTTCTTCGGGATTTTTTATTGTAAATTTTTGAAATGAAGGTCTGTTATTAATTTGAAACGGTTTTATTGACGATAAATTCATTTTTTCTCTCTAAAAATCTCATACGAAAAACTAAAAACTCGTGAAGATTTTTTTTTGCTAGTTCAAAATTCCAGTCTCAACTTCGTTTCCTTATCGAAAAACAAAAAGTCATCTGTATTTATGTTTAAAGCTATTTCCTTGTCAAACTGTTTTTGAGCATCGACTTTTGCACAGCATTTTGTGTTGTTGATGTTGAAGTAAACTATTTTTTCACTGCCGAGCATTTCCGAAATTTCAACCGCAACGCAAATCTTGATTACTTTTGAATCGCCGTCGAAGTTAGCGCAATCCATTTTTTCAGGACGAATCCCGATTAGGATTTCTTCTCTTTGACCAATCAAAGACAGTTGCTTTTCAGAAAGCTGAATCACAAAATCATTGAATTTCACAAATCCGTTTTTAATTTTAGAGTCGATAAAGTTCATTGAAGGAGAGCCCAAAAAACCTCCGACGAAAGTGTTTGAAGGCTCATAATAAATTTTTTCGGGTTGATCAACCTGTTGAATAACTCCCTTATCCAAAACAACAATCCTATCCCCCATTGTCAAAGCCTCAGTCTGGTCGTGGGTAACATAAATGAAAGTCGTTTGGAGTTTTTCGTGGAGTTTTTTAATCTCTGAGCGCATTTGGACCCTGAGTTTTGCGTCGAGGTTTGACAGAGGTTCATCCATCAAAAACACTTTCGGACTGCGCACAATCGCACGACCCAAAGCGACCCTTTGGCGCTGACCGCCTGAAAGCTGTTTCGGCTTGCGCTCAAGATACTCTGTCAGGTTTAGGATTTCGGCGGCTTCTTTGACTTTCTTGTCGATTTCATCTTTTTTATAATTTCTCATTTTCAGGGGAAACGCAATATTTTCATAAACACTCATGTGCGGATAAAGCGCATAACTCTGGAAAACAAAGGCAATGTCACGGTCTTTCGGATGAACATTGTTGACGCATTTGTCGCCGATAAAAATTTCACCGGAAGTGATCTCTTCAAGCCCCGCTATCATTCTCAAAATCGTTGACTTTCCGCACCCCGAAGAACCCACCAGAACAAGGAATTCCTTGTCTTTTATTTCGAGCGAAACGTCATTTATAATAGTTTTTGTATCATATTTTTTTACAACGTTTTTAAGAGTAACATTTGCCATTTTGCCAGCCTTTATTTTAAATACTCAACTTTTCAACCGGAATGATAAAGCAAAAACTGCTTCCTTTCATCGTTTCGGTTTCTACCCAGATTTTCCCTTTTAAAATTCTCACGAGATTGTGCGCAATCCCGAGCGAAAGGCTCTTTGGCGCAGCTTTCTTCGCGATATATTTTTCAATATTTGCGTAAGGGTCAAAAATATTGTCCAAATCGCCCTCACTCAAGCCCGAACTTGTATCGTTAACCTTAATCATAAGGTAAGCCTTTTCTGGTGTATTCGGGTTCAAAGTAAACCCGGCAATCTCCAAAAATTCCGCATCAGGATGACTGACCGCAACCTGTACAGATCCAATGTCAGTGCTGTAAATAGCGTTTTCAACCAGCAACTGCAAAACCTTTTTCAACATGTTTTCATCAGAATAAAGATTCCTTTTCATCAGACTGTTCAAATCGAAATTCAAAACCAGTTTTTTGTCGTCTGCTTTAGGCTTTAACTCCGAAAACAAGGCTGTCATAAGGTTCACAAAGTCGAAGTTCTTAAATTCATAGTCGTAAAGGCCCGATTCAAGCTTTGAATGCTCCACAATCCCGTTAACCAAATCCAAAAGCTGTGTAGAATTTTTGTTAATAATTTTGAGATATTTCTCCTGTTTCTCATTAACTTCACCACCGAGACCTTCCAAAATTGCTTGAGAAAAGCCGTTTATCGAATGAATCGGAGAGGTCAATTCGCCTGAAATTTTCGAAAGAAAAGTGTTTTTATTCTTCGTCAATTTATTCAAATACTCATGCTCAAAAAGTAATTTATTAAGCATTTTCTGGTTTTTTGTGACATCTCTGATTGAAATAATTATTTTTTCTTCACCATCTTCATACAATGACGCTTTAATTTCGAAATACAAATCGTCTTCGAGGTTGAGTTTTGAACGAACAACAACCGAATCATCCGATTTTGCAAGTTCATTCACAAGGTTAAAACCACCGTCAAAAATGTCTAAAAGTTCCAAATCTTCAAGCTGCTCACCTTTGATATTAAACATATTCAAAAGCTTTTCGTTCGCATACAAAATCTCACCGGAAAGTGAAATCATCAAAACCGCCTCAGGATAATAGCCAAGAACGTTTTTGCTTTGTCTTTTTTTAAATAAGAAAGAAAATATATTCATTAATTTTATGACTCCCAAGTTTTTCTTCAATTTTATCATAACATTCACTAATTTTACAAAAATAAAATGCGGTATCATATAGAAAACCGCATAAGTCAAGAAAGGAATGGTTAGACTATTAATAGGTTCATTATCACAACTTTTTTTATCGTGTGCAAATTTATAAACAAATGTAAACTTTGTGTATAATATAATTAAATAAACACTAAGTGCAGCCTTTGAGAACTGTTTTTTAGAAGCCTATTACACAAAGTGAATCGAGCAAGAAAAACAATTCTTAAAGACAAATAAATAAAAAGGAGACTTTTATGAACATCGGCATACTTTCATTAGGGTTAATCGGAGGCTCGCTGCTGAAGGTTCTTTCAAAGAAAGGACTAAAAATCACGGCTGTCACAAGAAGCCCTGAAACCGCAAAAAAAGCCGAAGAATTTTCACAAAAGTCTTCAACAGACTTGAACGACCTGAAAGAGTGTGATGTGGTTTTTGTCTGTTCACCGATGAACAAAACGCCTGAGATTTTGAACAAACTCGAATCAATCCTAAAACCCGAAACCATTGTAACAGACGCCTGCAGCCTGAAACAATTTGTCACCGAAAAACAAAGACCATATAAATTCATCGGTTCACATCCGATGGCCGGCACGGAAAATAGTGGGTTCGACGCATCATTTGAAGAACTTTTTGAAGACGCAAAATGGGTAATTACGCCAAATGAAAAAACCTCAGAAAAAGACATTAAAACACTGGAAAACATCATAAAACTCACAGGCGCAACTACCCTTAAAATGGATGCAAAAGAACACGACAAAGCTGTTGCCCTAATTAGTCATATGCCGATGCTTGTGGCACAAGCCCTCATGAAAACAGCGCTGAAAGACAAAAACGCGCTAAAACTCGCCGCAAGCGGGTTCAAAGACATGACCAGACTAGCCTGCTCAAACACTGAAATGGCAAACGACATGGTCAAAATGAACAGCGAAAATATCACAGAAGCAGCCATCTCTCTTATGGAATCAATAAAATCAATGCTTGACGACAATTACCTTGACCAAATTGAGACACTGAAAAACTTCCGTAAAGGAATGTACTCGAAAGACGGGAAAAATATTCTTAGTTAAAAGAACCTCAAACAAAAGTTGGAGAGATAAAATACTTTTCTATAATTAAATTGCACTATACATCTGATATTATATATATGTTAGGGAAAACATAAACAGTCAGGGATGTAATGAAGATCAAGGATGTTGACAAAGTTTGCATTGTTGATATGGCAGGGAACGCTGTATCCAAGTCAGACCTAATAGAATTAAAAAAGCTTTTCAAAAGAAAAGTCTTCAAAAGAAGAATCGGCATTAACCTAAAAAATGTCGCAGACGTAGATAGCAATTTTTTGGACTTTCTAAAAGAATCAAGCACTCAAGACAAACTTTCGATTTACAACGTCGAGAACGAAGTTTATCTTCTCCTTTTTGTTTTGCATTACGATGAACACGTTAATATTTACCTGAATGAAGAAGATTTCTTCCTCGACAAAAAGTCGATTGTTTATCGACGACTGAAACTGTTGAAGGCAGCTTGATCTTTTTTAAATTTGGCGCAACAACCCCAATGTTCTAAAGCTTTTCGAGTGCGTTTACGGCAAATCTTGCACGTTCCTTTATTTCGCACAAAGTTGCATTTTTATAAAGACATCTGCCCAGTCCGACCGCGCAGGCACCGGCTTTCAAGTAATCCCCGATTTCCTCTAACGCAACTCCGCCAGCAGGCATCAAGTTCAAAAACGGCATCGGCCTAAGCAAATCTTCGAGATATTCAACCCCGCCCATAGATTTTGCGGGAAAAATCTTAATCAACGGAATCCTTGATTTCCAAGCATTGTAAGCCTCATTCGGAGTAGAAACCGTCGCAATATGAGGAATCCCGTTTCCTAATGTAAATTTCAAAAGATTACCCTGAAAAACAGGTGAAACTATAATCTGGGCACCTGATTGAATAGCTTCTTGCGCCCTCATCGATGTTATTATTCCACCGGCCATTACTGTAATATCCGGGTTCTTGCGTAACTCGGCAACGGCAGGAAGGATTTCACCCTTTTCGACCGTTATTTCAAAAACCTTTATACCACTGTCAATCATCACACGAGCCTTCTCGAGCGCATCAGATGCCTCATCTGCTCTGATAACAGCAACAATTTTGTTTTTATAAATCTGTTCGACAGGGTTAATCATATTTTCCACGTAATTCCATTCGGCTATTTAGACATTTTATCGTTCTTTGAAGAGGAAGCTTGTTTTTTTGTTTTTATTTTAATGAAGTTAAACACAGTTTTGTTTTCTTCAACAGTATCGTCCTCTTCATATCCCAAAAGGATTTCAAGGTCTTTTTTGAGTTGTGTGATATCTTCATATTTTTTCAAAGAACCGTCAAGAGCAATCGAAACATCACCGGTTTCTTCAGAAACAACCAAACAAGCCGAGTCAGAAACCTCGCTCATCCCAATAGCGGCTCTGTGTCGTGTGCCGTATTTCCAACTGAGTTTCGGATCTTCAGTCAAGGGAAGTAAAACTCCCGCGGATTTGATGACATCACCTTCTATGACAACAGCACCATCGTGAAGAGGCGTGTTCGGATGAAAAATCGTCAAAAGAAGTTCCGTTGACAAAACAGCCTCAAGCTGTGTTCCAACATCGGAATAGCTATTCACATCGTCTTGTCTTTCCAAGACCATCAACGCTCCCGTTCTGGTTTTTGCAAGATATTTAACCGTTTCAATCAGTTCTTTCACAACGTTGACTTTATTGTCGGCATTATTTATTTTTTTTGAAAAACGGTTGTTAAAAAAGTTCGACTGTCCCAAATATCCCAGAAATTTTCTGATTTCAGGCTGAAAAATAATAACCGCACCAAACATTATGATGTTGACCATCGTTCTTAAAAACACACCTAAAATCAACAGGTTGAACTTTATCAGCATTACAGAAAACAACCACGCCAAAAGCAGAATAAAAATACCCTTAACAAGTTTTTCAGACTGCGTGCCTTTGATGAATTTTTGATAAACAGCAAGCAAAAACACACAAATAATAAGCACTTCCAGTACATTGACCCAGTCAAAAGACCATTGAATAGTCTTCAGTTGACTTATTAAAATATCTCTTACTTCTCCTATCACAGCGTCGCCTTATTTTCTCAATCTGTTCGGAATTACATCCAACGAAACCAAATGTTCGTAACTTTCTCTATTAATAATAATATCAGATTGTGCGTTATTTACAAGTACCGCAGCAGGTTTGAGAACCCTGTTATAATTGCTTGACATCGAGTAACCATAGGCCCCTGTGTCATAAAAACAAAGAATATCGCCTTCTTCCAAAACAGGCAAATTCGCCTCCTGAAGCAAGATATCCCCTGATTCACAAAAGCGTCCCGCAATCGTAACCTTTTCCGCTGCAGGCTCCTCAGGCTTATTAGCAATTTCTGCAGTGTAAACAGCCTGATAAAGGCTTGGCCTCGGGTTGTCAGCCATTCCACCATCAACCGCTACATATTTTTTGCCTTGCGGAACTTGTTTTGAACTGCCAACTGTATAAAGAGTTACCCCTGACGTTCCGACGATACTTCTGCCGGGTTCAATATGAATTTCAGGCTCCTCAACGTTGTATTTTGAGGCATTATCTTTGATTGAAGAAATGATTTTTTGAGCAATTTCATCAATCGCAGGAGGGCAATCCGCTTCGGTATATTTGATTCCGAGGCCGCCGCCAAGATTTATGTGAGACATTTCCACTCCGAATTTTTCTTTGATTCGGCCCATCTCTTTCAACAAAACATCAACTTCATCATAATAAATAGATGTCTCAAAAATCTGTGAACCGATGTGCGCGTGAAGCCCAACAAGATTCAGGTTTTTATATTCCTCAAGAATCAATTCCACAGCTTCGTCAACTTGGGTTAGGTCAAAACCGAACTTTGAGTCCAAGTGTCCTGTCTGGATGTATTCGTGCGTGTGGCACTCAATCCCCGGAGTAACTCTCAGAAGGATATCAACTGTTTTTTCCGCTGTTTTTGCGACGTTATTCAACAACGCCAATTCAAGAAAATTGTCAACAGAGACAAGTCCGACTCCCAGATTTAGCGCCATTTCCAGTTCGTCATAAGATTTATTGTTACCGTTAAAAAGACATTTTTTCATATCAGCACCCGCACTGTGAGCAGTATAAATCTCACCGCCTGATACCATATCAAACCCAAACCCTTCCTCATCAAGGATTCGCACGATGGCTTTTGTCATAAAAGCTTTTGACGCAAACAACATACTAACTTTCGGGTAAGAGTTAAAGGCGTTTTTGTATTCATTTGCGATTGCTCTGATTGTTGCCTCATCATAAACATATAGAGGCGTACCATAAGTTTCAGCCAAATTGACCAAGTCACAGCCGCCAATTTCAAGGTTTCCTTTTTCGTTAATTTTTGTTGTAACAGGTTTTATTGATTGATTTGACGTTTTCATATTTGCTTTAAATTCCTTATTCTCATCTCTGTACAATTTTAACACATTATCTAAAAATTGTACAAAAACCTTAATTAACAAGGGATTAAGAACAAAGCTCCGATTGTAAACAAATGTAACAGTATATACCCCGTATTGAAATCATAGATAT
>CAZIVG010000017.1:0-15581 GCA_964542595.1 uncultured Muribaculaceae bacterium
GCTTGCAGACAAATATAAAAAGCAAATCAACGACCGAATCGACCAGATTGACATGAGCCATATTAAGATTCGTTAAGAAATTGGCATGGTCTATTATCCTGATACAATAAGATTATTGGGGGGATAGAGTGCAAAAATTATACATCCGAAATGTTTTAAATAAGAAAAATTTCATCGCCGCTTTTCTGGAAGAATCCGAAGACGAACTCGAACTCGATTTTTCAAACGTCGAGGAAATCCGCCTCGAAGACATCGAAAAACTTTTGGACCTCCAAAAAATCGCTGTTTTTAATGAAATCAAAATCAAAGTCGAAAATATGAAACCCAACATCTCAAGAATTTTTGAACAAACAGGGCTTTACAAAATGCTAAACACGCTCCAAAGCGCCCCTTGCGGAAAAATCAATAAGAGAATGGGGCTGGTAACGGATTAACATGAACAAGCCGCAAGTTTACATCGTAGCAACCCCTATCGGGAACAAACTTGACCTGAGCGCAAGAGCAGTGCAGATTTTGCTCGAAGTAGATTTGATTGCGTGCGAAGACTGCAGAACCAGCGCAAAACTTCTTGAGTCATTCGAAATCCCGACAAAAATGGTTTCTTACCACAAATTCAACGAAAAACAGCGCACACAAGAATTCTTGCGCCTCATTGAAGAAGGAAAAAAAATTGCATTGATTTCAGACGCAGGAACGCCTTGCATCTCAGACCCGGGAAGGGTTCTCGTGGAAGAACTTTTCGCTCATGGAGTAAAAATTTCGGCGATTCCGGGACCTAGCGCAGTCGTCACGTTTTTGTCGATGATTCCGAGAAAGAACGAAGAATTCGCTTTCGCAGGCTTTTTACCAAGGACAAAACCCGCACAGGAAAAGGTTTTTGAGAAATTCAAAGACATTGACACAGTTTTTTACGAGTCAGCAAACAGACTCATCGAAACGCTTGAAAACATTGCATCAACGAGAGGTAACGATGCAAAAGTCGCAGTCGGAAGAGAGTTGACAAAGATGTTTGAAGAGGTGAAATTCGGCACCGTCAGAGAGGCTATCGACTATTACAAAACCAACATTTTAAAAGGTGAAATCGTGTTCTTGCTTTATGCACAAGACGAAGCAAACGCCCAAGACGCAGACATAGCTTCAAAAATCAAAAAACTCAAAGCCAAAAACTTCTCAGACAAAGACATTTCGGTCATCTTGAGCGAACTTTACGACCTCAACAAAAACAAGGTTTACAAAGCTGCGCTTGAGTTGTAGTCGCCCTTGAGCCTTGCCCCCTTGAATTGTAGCCGCCCTTAATTTTAATTCAACATTGAGCGCCCTTGAGTTTTGACTCGCAAACTCACCTGTTCAAATAATCTTCGAACTTCTTTTTATGCACAGTAAAACCACAGCCCTGATGCAGGTCTGCGGGGTATTTTATCTTCGGCATCGGATACCTTTTGCACATCGCGAGCCTTTTGTCATAAACAGTGCAAAGCCCTTCCTTAGAGACATATTTGCATGCAAAAATAAAGTTACCTAAATCGTCCTTTCCCTTGATATAAAAGCGTTTGTAGGCAGGATAAAGAAACTGCATGATTTTGAATTCTTTTTCTGTGTATGTGTCGAAACTGTACATATAATTGCAGCATTTTCCGCATTTTTTGCACTCACCCGTGATTTCGTATTCCATTTTTTCGCTCACGAAATACGAAAGCGCTTCGTAGAAAATCGATTTTAAAAAGTCAATCATGACTCAATTATAGCACAGCTATTTGGTCAAAGCGTTCCAGAGTTCTTTTACCGCTCCGCCGTACTCAAACGATCCCGGAGGCACAATCACGGTGCTGCCTTTTTCGAAGGTCGGATTTCCGTAATCCATCTGATGGTGCCCATCTGGAAGCTCTTTCCACTCAAAAGAAAGGTCATTGTATTTTTTCAAAACTCCGTCAGGAATGTTGTAAAGCTTTTTCAAGTCGTTGGCCGTCCTGTCCGATTTGAGTTTTATCGAAACGTAGCCTGAATAAGGGTCAGTGCTGAGCGAGGCAGCTTGTGACTTCAAATCGGGGTTGGTTTCGTATGACTTTTTGATTTTTTCGTTGGAATATTTTTTGTTTGAGGCAATTTCTTCCTCGCTAAATTTCATTTCTGCCATTGTGGCGTTTGGCGCTTTTGCCTTGAACGAATCGGTCGGGGCCGCGGGTTTTGCCGTCGTAATCGGAATCGTAATTTTTTGGCCGGATTTTATGTCATCAGCGTTTTTAATCCCGTTGGCGTCCATTAATTCTTTTACAGAAATGCCGTTTTTTATCGCAATTTGTGATAAAGTATCTCCTGATTTTATGGTTATTTCTCCGGGCATAAAGTTCTCCTTAAATAAAATTATCCTCTTATAAACATGTAAAAACATTCTCTTTTGAGAAATTGCCTGTTTTTTTAAATTAAGGTAACAATTATTAAAAGTTTTGTTACAAAGTAGCAAAAAAAATCCTTTTGTTTTTTTATTGTTATAAAATATTTAATTATCAAGAAATTTCAATGTGTGGAGGTTAATAAATTTATGACTGAAAGAAATCTGTTCGAAAAATCGTTCGAAAAACTTGAAAAAAGCGAATTGAAACGAATCGAAATAAGCGAACTGCCGAAAGAAATCCCAAACTTTAAAAACTCTTTCGAATCAAAAGACTCTGTCATCAAAAAATGGCTGTCTGACTGGATTTGCGGCGGACTCCAAAAAGGAAAACTCAAAGAAAACACCCTCCTTCCGAAAAAATCAGACCTCGCGTATTACCTCGGAGTGAGCGTCGGCACGGTCCAAAACGCCATCCGCTACGTCGAAGACTCAGGGCTGCTCGAATCAAAACAGCGAATCGGTACGATTTTAAGAAGCAGCAGCACAGAAAATCCCATCATCCGAAAGGCTTCGTCAAAACGTGAACGCGTAATCACTTTGATAAAAAAATACATCCTCGACAACGACCTGAAAATCGACGGGCCATTGCCCTCCGCAAGACAACTTTCAGCCATCATCGGAAACTCAACAAACACAACGAGATTGGCGCTCGACTATCTTTGTTCAACTGGGGTAATCGAGGCGAAAGCGTTTCGCTCAAACGAATCCAACTGGATTTTGAAACAAATCCCAACCTTCACTGACGAAGAAAAAGCCACCTTCGATGAAGAATCACTTGGCAGCAAAACCCTTGTGGCACAAGTCGAAAAAGACCTTAAGGAATATATCAAATCGAACCACAAAATCGGCGACAGACTGCCTGCGCATCAGGAATTGTCAGAAATCCTGAAAGTCAGCATAAAAACCGTTCACGACGCAATGAAATCGCTCATCGAAGAGGGGATTCTCCTCGCAAGACGAGGTCGTTACGGCACAACAATCATAAAAATCCCCGGCGACACAATGTTCCAGCCGATTAATGAAGTTTCGATGTGTTCGAGCGCGCAAACTGCGGCATCAATCTTCGCAAAAGCAGAAGAGGCAGCGTTTTACAGCTATCAAAGAATCGAAAACCTCATCAAAAACCACATCCGCGACAATTTTGAAATCGGGGACAAAATCCCTTCAATGGAAGCGCTCTCGAAAGAATTCGACGTGTCCACAAACACCGTAAGAAAAGCCCTTCAAAACCTTTCAAAACAAGGCTATTTGAGTTTTGCGAGGGGACGTTACGGAGGAACATTCGTGACTGACTTGCCTGAAGACGACAGCCAAGAGTCTTTCAGATGGCTGGCTGTCAGCCCGCAATACACAATTCTTCCCAAAAATTAGAAAACGAGAAATGACACCGATATCATCTGTTTTCACCAACATCACGGCCACTTTGCCGTCTTATAAATGGACAAGTTCTCAAAAAACCATTCCTCAGAACACTTCGCAGACTTTACCCCAAACGCCCGTCGGAATTGATTTTGCGAAAGATTTTCCTTGGCTTGGGGACAAAACGATTAAGGCTGCGCTTTCGGAGTTGAATTCGCTGCAGTTTTCACAGGAAGATACCGCTTATTTGGCATCGTTCGGCGTAAAAGTCCCTTACAAAAACGGAAAAGAAGCCGTTGATTTTTTGAAGAAAAACAAAGTCAGAATCAGGTTTGAAAAGCCTTCCGACAAAAACATTCATGCGCAATACGATTTCGGCGCAAACCTAATCGTAATCAACAAAGACTACAAGAATTGTCAAGATTTCCCCGTCATCATTGCGATTGCTGAGGCCATCCTCCACGAGACTGCCCACGCGGCTGACAACGACGGCGAAAGCTCTATCCAAGAGGAGTTAGACTGCTTGGGGATGAACGCGGTCTCACACCGTGCTTTTCTAAGTAAGTACGGAAACCTCTTCGAACACTCCGACGCACCGATTATCAACGACGGAGTGAGCATTTACGCGAAACTGTTTTTCGACACAGACCCCTCAAAACAGGCTCTGGTCAAGCGTGTTAGAGAAAAATACGGATACCTCCCCTCCGGAGACAGAGTCCATCCGGCAGGCGCGCTGGCATGCAGAATCAAAGGCGTCACTGTCTGAATATCCTCCGTATTTCGCACAGATTATTTCGAATTGTAAAGCAAAAAAGCCTTATTTTTATGATAAATAGCAAATAATTACCTTCACATGTTTTACAATTATAGTATTTCCTGTAGCAAACGTACCAAATCTGTGATATAATTAACACAATAAGGTCAGGGTTTGATTTCATATATAGAATTTAGGAATTAAAAGGAGGCTCTATGTCTACTAAAACTGCATCAACAGAAAAAACCGAAGTTAAGTCAAAGTTTAATGATGAATTTGAAAAGTATTTGAAAAAACAATGCTTGAAAACAACATTTAACGGTCTTGAACTTGAAACGTTCAGCTGGTATAAGAAAATGCTCGGTTTGGTTTAATTAATCAATCAGGCATTCAAAAACCACCACGCCTCAAAAGGGCGGTTCAAAAAAAGAGGGCAATTCTGTCCTCTTTTTTGTGGGTTAATACCTAATCTTTCTCAAGAAAAAAGGCTTGTTAAGACAAGGTCAAATGGAACAAGATTGCGCGCTTAAAGCCGTTTCAAACCCTCGAATACTCAACAAGCCTCCGCACATCTGCGCGCCACTCGTTCTCCCACTTTTGAACAATCACATCAGCGGGCGTCATCCCTTGCTCCACAAGGCAAATCATCTCATCAAGAAAAACTTCTTCGCCGTCGCCGAACGACTTCAGGCTTTCTCGAGAAATCCCGAAAACCTCCTTCACGATGTCTTTTAAAGGATAATCCCCGCCGCCGGTTTTTGCCCTCATGTCCAACCCGAAAACAGGGCTGTCATGGCGAATTTTCTCAAGGTCAAAATACGTAAACCCGCGCAAAACCTCGCTCACCGCATCGAGCGCAGAATCATTGTAAACTATCCCCTTCCAAAAAGCACTCACGGCAGGCACAAGCGGGCTTCTCTGGTTGTCGTGATTTCTGATTTCAATGTAATTTTTCAGCCTCACATCGGGAAAATAAAGACTCAAATGCGTTTCCCAGTCGTTTTTCGTCGGGAAAAACCCTTGATAGCCTTGTTTTAAAAACTGCCTAAAGGTCAATTTGTCGGTGCGCAAAGCGGTTTTAACCCCATTTAACTTACGCTCAATGAAAATCATCGGAACGTCCAAAAGCGTCTGTGCATAATCCGCAAACGAGAATCCACCCCCAAAAACCTTTGGGCTGACCAGCCCGCAGCGGTCGTTGTCTGTCTCGAGCCAGCTTGAAGCGCGATAAGATTTGTATTTCGTCAGTCGCCCGCCTCTGACGGGAGAATTGGCAAAAGCCGCACTGATAAAGGGCGACAACCTGAGCGCGACTTCGAATTTCTTCATCGCATCTTCTTCGCTCACATAGTCGAAACTTGCCTGAATCCCTGACGTTTCACGCATCATGACGAGCGGTTTTTTCGCCGTCGTCGGCAAATAGTGTGTCATGCACTCGTAACGCTTTTTCGGAATAATATTTATATTTCGGTGCGTCGAAACAGGCTGAATCCCGTATCCCAGCCACAAAATCCCTGACTCCTCACCGATTTCACGGCTCGTTTTGTTGTAAACGTCCAAAAACTGTTTGATTTCAGCAATTTTCTCAATCGGCTTGAGGCTGATTTCGGTCTGAGACCCCGGCTCCAATGAGATTGTGCCGGCATCACCGCAAAGCCCGAGCAGCGAGTCGTTTTCAAAAACCCCGTCCCATTTTCCCATCGAGAGCGATTTTTTGAACCGTTTCAAAAAACCTGAAACATCCTTGTAAGGTGCGGCTTTCAAGCTTGATTTCAAAACGGGAAGTTTCTCGAGTTCCACACCGATATTTTTTGCAGACCCGACCTCTTTGCAGCCCGCGAAAAAGCCCGCTGTCAGGTCAGATTCGGAGATTATTAAGTTTTCGTCAATGTCTTTTTTGTGTTTTAGCATAAAGTTTCAAAATGGTTCTAGCACAGTGCCGCAGCGCTTTTCCCCTGTTTGTATTCAATCAGCGCAATGAGTTTATCCATGATTTTATCCTGAAAACGCCCGCCATATCTGGCATTGACTTCTCTGATAAAATAACACGGACTTGTCACGTTAATCTCAATGATTTTCCCGTCGAGAACATCAAGCCCGACCATGTAAAGTTCAACAATATTGAGCCTTTTCGCCACCGCGAGCGCCATTTCCTTTTCCTCCGGAGTAATTTCAGCCTTTTCAAAATAGCTGTCCGAATGGATTGAAAACTTGAAATCATCCTTCCCGGGCAGTTTTCGGACACATTCATCAAAAACGTGTTCCCCGAGAATCAAAATCCTTTTATCCCCCTTAACCGCGTCAGCAAGGTATTTTTGCACCATGACCATCGTCTTTCCGCCGTTTGTAAGGTTTTTGAGGATAGTGTTGATATTACGCTCCTCCTTGTCGAGGTAATAAACGCCCCCGCCAAAGCACTGGTTAAGGGGTTTTACAATGGTTTGCCCCTGTTCTCTGACGAATGATTTTATGCGCTCGATGTCCGCTGTCACAATGTTTTCGGGCGCAAACTGCGGAAAATAGTTCAAGTGGAATTTTTCGTTGAAATTTTTTATCGCAATCGGATTGTTTATCAAAACAGTTTTTTCCTGATCAACATAGTCAAAAACCGCGCAAGCGTTGATATAATCCACATCAACAGGCGGGTCGGGGCGGAAGAAAACAACGTCGAAGTCTTCAACCAAATATTCTTTCGGCGATTCATCTTTGTTGTAAAAAATGTCGCCGCCTTCAAGAAAAGTCTTGCGGCACAGTGTTTTCGCGCAATTCCCTACGGTCAAAAGCCCGCTTTTCGTCGTCACAAAAACGTCCCAGTCTCTTTCAAGAAATTCTTTTATTAACCAAAAATTCGTCACCAGGTCGTTAAATTCGAAATATTTAAGTTCCAAGTCGTCAATTACAAATAAAATAGTGTTTTTCATAAGCCATTTGTGCTCCCCACTCAATCATAACAATTACATTAAAATTTACAATAATATGATATGATTAACCCGTAAGATAATTTTTGAAACCGAGGAGGATAACAATGAAAATTCTGCACGCGATGATTCGAGTCAAGGACATAAAAGAGTCAATGCGCTTTTATACCGAGCTTTTAGGGCTTAAAAAAACTCACGAAATAAAACTCGAAGACAGTCTTTTGCATTTTCTCGGGGATGGCCAAGGCAGTTTCGAAATCGAATTGACAGAAAACTTTGAAACGCCCGAAAGCGGTTACACGAACGGGAATGCGTTCGGTCACTTTGCCTTTGAAACAGAAAACATGGACGAATTCGACAAAAAGATGAAATCACTGGGCTATGAGTACGTTTGGGAGCCGTTTGTGATGGACGAAGCGAACTCTAAAATTGCGTTTTTGAAAGACCCTGACGGCAACGAAATCGAGATAATCCAACCGCTCGACTAAACTACAGGATAGGTAGCAAAAAAAATTATTGACGGTTTTTTATTCCGAATATGGAACTGAAAACGAATTATAATTTTTATACAAAAAACGCACAACAAACCTTGAGCCGCTCACAACAAGGGAAACAACCTTTGGCAGTTTCTTTTGGTGCGGCAAAAGATATCACGCTTGAATATATCCTACAAAACAGACTGCGCCTGCTTCCCGAGAGGATGAGGCAAAAGGTCTCGTTGATTGTTTCAAAAAAGAATAAAATATCAGAAATGCCGACACTGAGAGAATTGCACGACCAAACATACGCAAAACTGTTGGACTGCAAGACTTTGAGCGAAGCACAAAATAGTTATCCCGAGTTTCGAGAGGTGCTTCAGGCGAACGCTGTTTTGAAAAAGCAGTCTGCAAATTTAAGAAAAATCACAAAAACAGTTCCGCTGGAAGAGTTTTCGCTGCACATCCTGAAAGAGCGCTGGGGCAAGGCAAAAACGCTTAATCAGATTGCAGAAGACCTCGGAGTCAAAGACAGAAGCTCGATTGGCTGGTTCCTCGACAAAATCCGAATGCCCGACCTTGGAAAGAATTATCAGACCCTTTTGCAGGCGTCAACGCCGGAGGGGAATGAGCTTATTTCACTAAAAGTAAAGGCTTACAACTTTTTTAACCAAAACAGAATTATCGCGCATAACAGAAAAATTGCACAAGACCCAAAAACAAAAGAGTTCCAAAGAAAAGTCTCGAAAGAGGCTTGGAACAGGCTTCCGCACATAAAAAAAGCACTTTCTGAGTTTTCAAAAATTTCTGATTCAAAAAGCAGGTTCGACGCGTTTTGGAAGAAGTATCCGGAGTTTGCAGAAGAATTCGGCGAAATGAAAAAACAGTCGCGAAAGAAATAAAAAGCGAATAATGCCAAAATAAAAGCAAAGGCAATTTTTCTCCACAAAATGTTTTTATAAATATGTGAAGGTAGAATCTGTATTTTTATGTAAAGTAATAATAAACTTTAGCCATAATGATATAGATAATATAACTTTTTGATGTATAATATTCATTGTAGTTGTCGTTAAAAAGTAAGTGAAAACTCATTAAAGGAGAAAAAATGGCTAGAATTTTGGTATCAATGCCCGATGAATTCCTCAATAAAATCGACCAGGTCGCTGATAACGAACAAAGAACAAGAAGCGAACTTGTGCGCGAAGCCCTCAGAAGCTACATCAAACGCACAAAACTCCCCAGCCCTCAAAAAGCTTTGAGTAACGCAAAAATCCTCGAAGAAATCTTGGATTAATATGGAAATTCTGGCGATAATCCCGGTTCGAGGAGGCTCGAAAGGTATTCCGCTGAAAAACATAAAGCCGCTTGCAGGTAGGCCTTTGCTTGAATATTCGATTGAGGCGGCCCAAAATTCGCGATACGTCACGAGAACGATTGTTTCGACCGAGGATAAAAGAATAAAAGATGCCGCTTTGGCCTGTGGGGCTGAAGTTTTGGACAGACCCGACGTGTTGGCGCAAGACGAGACAAAAACCGCGCCCGTACTTTTGCACGTTGTCGAAGAACTTGAAAAACAGGGCTACAAGCCTGATGTCGTCGTGCTTTTGCAGGCAACCTGCCCGCTTCGCGATGCGAGAGAGCTTGACGAAGCGTTTGAACTGTTTTTTGAAAACGAGAAAAACGGCTGTGATTCAGTGTTCGCGGCAAGAAAAGCAGGTCTGACCCACGCCCTTTGGAGAGAAATTCCGCCTTGTTATGAAAACCCGAAACAACTTAAAGGAACACCGAAAGACTGTGAGGGCAGCAGTTTTGAGTGTCTTTACGACTACAGAAACCGCCCCAGACGACAAGACACCGACAAGCATTATCCAATGTTGTGCGAAACAGGCGCAACATACATCGTCAAAACCGACGTTATGAAAGAGGTTAAGGACTTTATCGGGCGCAACCCGAAAGTTTATACAGAAGGTTCCTCTATCGACATTGACACCGAAGACGACTTCGAACGAGCCGCGCAAATCATAGAAAAACGCCGCGAAAACACTGAAAATTATGAGAAAAAAGATTAATTACTGCGAAATGAACAGCCTCGGAAGCGTTCTCGATTCCGTCATTCAGACCTCGAACTTACGTTCGGGGATGAAAAACAGCACGGTTTTTAAGTTTTGGGCAAAAGCGGCAGGTAAAAAGTTTGAGAAAGTTTCACGTGCGCAATCCATTACGCGCAGCAACGTCCTTGTTGTCGCCTGCGCAAACTCTTTTGTGACAAGCGAATTGACGATGTTCAAGCCCGAACTTTTAAAGAAAATCAACCTTTACGCAAACCCTTTGGGGATTGAGATTTTGGACATAAATTTTTCTCACAAAATCTGGAACACGGATTCTGATTCGGGTTCGCAGCAGTTGAACGGAATTGTACTTGAGAAAGACCCCAACGCGCTGGATTTGAGCGGGTTTGACCCTGACGAATTTGAACTTGATGAGGACGAGGTTTCGAGAATCAAGGTGAGCGTCGAGAAAAACACATTTGCTTCGGAAGAACAACGCGCACGGATGTTTGAGACGATTGTTCGTGATTTAAAGATTCAAAAATTCCTGAAAGACAAGAGACTTTAATTTTTTCAGTTTACCTTAAAGTATAAGATTCTCTCTTACACTTTAAGGCGTACACTCTCATCAGTGCATAATCACAACGCCTTGGACCTCTTTCGAGACTCCGAGCGAGTTTGAAAGACTCTTCATCAGGTCAGCGGCAGTGTTTGCGGTATAAAACTTGCCGCAAGTCACCAAGGCAGTGCATTTCAACTGGTTGTTCGCCTCTTGGTCATAGATATTGAACGCAATCACGTCAATAAAGATGTCCTGCCTGGTTTTCGTCAATTCCATGACATAATCGCAGGGGCTTTCGTCACAGTTTTCGCCACCATCGGTCAGCAAAATAATCCGTTTTTTGCCGCCAACCCCTGCAAAATCACTATTCACAGCCTGTTTGAGCGAATACGTAATCGGCGTCCAACCCGTCGGCTTCAGCGAGAACAAAGCGCTTTGAATCGCGTCACCGCTGTTTTTTATCATCGGCACAACCAGAGAACTCGCCTTGCAAGCCATTCCCGGCATGGCGAACCCGCCCTTATGCCCATAGACCCGAAGTCCGACGCGTTTGTTCGGGGGGATTTTCGGCAAAAGTTCCTGCATCGTGTCGAGAACCATATTGATTTTCTTTGTACCGTTGAGTTTTTCGGTCATGCTGTTGGAAAAATCTACGATAAACAAAACGAACTCCTCGCCGTTATTCTCAACAGAAGCCTTTTGAACAGGACTTTTCGCGCTCACCGACGAGAGATTGAATCCGAGTGTCAAAAGCATTGCGCCGACGACGAATTGCAAGATTTTTTTATTAATTTTCATAGAATCCTCACTTTATTTCAAGAGATTTTTAAGGCGAACCCTCATAAATTAACCCTTACGAGAGACTTAAACCAGATTCTACAAAAATTAAGCGAAAAAAAATACTGTACACTCGGGCAGGCTCTGTTTCGGCAATTGATACGAGAAAAGCGCCTCCCCTCAGCTAAAGGACAAAAAAAAGAGACAGTTCACCTGCCTCGTATATTGTTGAGTATCGTCTATATTTAATGGTCTCTCTCTAATGCGCTAAATTTGCGCTGTTTGAACCTTTTTGAGATTGTCTTTCAACCCTTTTGCAAGGTCAGTTCTGCCGTTTTTCTCATAAATTTTCGTAATCGACTCAAGAAACTTCATGCTGTCCAAATCTGATTCCTTAAGCGGCGCCTGCGCTCTGGCAGTGTGCTGAATCGGCTGAGACATTCTTGTTCTTACCTGTGATTGGATTGGCGCAGATGCTGCAGAAACAGGTCTGGCCTGAACGGGCTGTCTTTTCACCGGCGCAGAAGCTTTCGGCAAAGGTCTTTTCGGGATACCTGAAATGCCGTTCGACGCAACATTTGAAGTCATATAAGGGTTGCGCTGGCTCTGCTGATAAGCCTTCATACCATAAGCGGAAGAAGCGATACCGCGGGGCTCTGCGCCTCTTGCACCCAAAGAATTCAAGCCTGCAGCCATTTCTCTGTTGAGGCCGATTTCTCTTTCAAGCCCTGCTTGATTTTTCGCTGCAGAAAGTCCGACGCCTGCCATTCTTTGCTTCGCTGTGTCAGCGGATTTTCCTCTCGGTCTCAGTGCAAATGCAGCCGCGACGATGATTACGCCCAACGCTGCAATCGGGTTGATTCCCGATGATTCGGCTTTGTGGATTGCTTTTTTTGCATATTTTTTTACGCTCAAAAGCATATTTCTTGTTACATGCATTTTCGTCAAAACTTCGTTCAATTGCGGATTTGCGGTTTGAGATTCGTCTGCTTGTACAAAAGCCTCAGGGTGATAAACGGGAGTGTAGCTGTTGACAGGTCCGTTCAATTTGAGAGTTTCGGTTTCCTTAACCAAAGGTGCAGCAACGGTTTTGACGGTTTCGAAATAGACTTTGCTTTGGGCAATGTCTTTTCCTTTAAAAATTACTTTAATATCGCTTTTTGAGACAGGTTGGATGGTAACGTTTTCGATATTCGCAACGTTATTGTAAACCGTGTTCAAAGCGTCTGAAACGTCAACGTTTTTAAGTTCGATGGACATTTTGTCGCTTGAACTTACGACCTTTTTCATTTGTGCCGATTCGTCGGTTTTCAGGACAATCCCGTAACCGTTTTGTTCAGCGTTGACTTGGATTTCGGACAATGTGTTTGCCACAGCGCAAGTCATTGAAAGCGCCAGTGCGATGCCTGTCGTCAAAAATTTTGTACTTAAATCAGCGATACTTCTCATACTCTTTAAACTACTCCCCTACGGATATCTAATCTAGTGTCGTACATCGTCACCGACTCAACGTCGCTGTCTCTGTTCTCACCTTTTCAATATGTAACTCAACTTGTCTTTCGTATTATCATAATAACTTTCGGGCATGGCAAAAACATCAATCACGGGGTTAAACGTTGCGGGGCGAAGCATTGACCATCTGGTCTAGACCCGCGCGAAAGTCAAAAGATTTTTTGTTTGTATCGCTGTAATTAGATTTTATTTTTCTACCTCGATTCTTCCTCTCATCAAATATGACATTTAGTCATATTTTCTTCGGCAGAGTGTGTCATAGGCGTCGAAAAATTAAATCAGATTGCAGGCCGCACAGACTTAAAAAAGGAAATGAAAAACAATTTTATGCTAAAATTTAGTTATGGAAATAAACATCAGAAGAATGGAAAAATCAGACGTCACAACGGTTGTGGAACTCGAAACGCTTTCATACGGCGAGCATCACTGGTCGAAAGAATCATTCTACAACGAACTGGCGAACAACCTTGCGCACTACTACTGCGCACAGGACGACACAGGCAAAATCCTCGGCTACTGCGGATGTTGGCACATTTTTGAAGAAGCCCACATCACGACGCTTTCCGTCCATCCCGGCGCACGGAAACAAGGGGTCGCACAGAGTCTGCTTTTTCGTCTCATCGACGATTGTTACAAAAACAAAATAAAATACATTACCCTCGAAGTCCGCGAAAGCAACGTCGCCGCAATCAGCCTTTATACAAAAAACGGGTTCAAATCAATCGGGACAAGGAAAGGCTACTATCAAGACAACAACGAAAACGCACTGATAATGTTCACCGAAAACATCTGGTACGAAAAATTCAAAACGTTGTATAATGGATTACGTGACGAACTTTGCAAAGCCGCCTCGGAGCAAGAAAAATGAACACGAAACGCCTGAGAGAAGAACTCGACGCCTTCAACGCCGAGAATAAAAAACTCAAAATCACAATGGGAACGCTTGTTGTGATGGGTTGGTGCGTTTTTCTCATCATCATTGCGACGTTCACCCAACTGGATTTCACGCATTACGTCATCGGCTCGATGAACCCGGCTGACCCCGCTTTTTTGAAGCTTAAACACTGCACCTACATCCCCCAAATCCCTGTAATTTTCTTCATTGCCGCACTCATCGGCAAGCGCTTCGGCATCACAGCGGTTACGATTTATATTTTACTTGGCTTGACGCTCATCCCTGTTTTCGGGCTTGGCGGCGGCTTAGGGTATATTTTTCAGTACAATTTCGGCTACATTCTCGCCTACATCCCCGCTGTTTTTATTGTTGCGTTTTTATTAAAAGACAAATTCAATTACGCAAACGTTGCAAAAGCAGACCTGCTAGGAGTTTTGACAATTCACATAATCGGGATTTTCTACTTGATTTTGATGGCGATAATCCACCGCGACCCGTTTTCGCACGTTGTTGGCTGGATTACACTGCAAACAGGCTCGAAAATCATTTATGACTTTATTTTCGGCTACTTCGCTATCCTTTTGTCAAAGCCTGTAAAACACATACTCTGGCTATCGATGGGGTAACCCCCTAAAACCCTCTGGTGATAACCCTTTGAGGCTTAATAACAGGCAAGAGTGAATTTTGAGGATAGAAATCGTCAAGTATGCCCAACGGCCCTTGAATGATGAAAAACTCAACCATTTCGCCATCATTGACTCGCAAATCCTCAAACGGAATTTTTATTTCTAAATAATCCTCAAACACAGAATCCACGCCGTTTTTGATTTGAAGCACCCAGAGATTATCCTTCGCCACATGCGCAACCTGAGTGATAAAACTCGCACCCTTAAACAGGGTAATCTTAACCTCGGTGTTGTATGACTCCTTTAGAATCGGCAAAATCGATTCGGTTTTGTGGACCATTCGAATCGGCGCCCCGTGCACATTGGATTCGTTTTTGTTTTTAAAATAAATATAAATCTGGTTAAAATCCTTGTACCCCTTGTCCTTGTTGAGGAGAAACTTGTTTACATCAAAACGCAAGTAGAGGTTCTCATGATCATAACCAAAGCAAATCTTGTTAAAAAGATGTTTTTCCTGCATCGTCGGCGGAGACGGAATGCCAATGCAGCCGCCAAGGTCCCACTTTGAATCAGCATCCTTGCCCGTTAAAGCGAAGTTATTAAACGGTGCCTTCGGATAGCGGGACTGGGCCTCGACAAAATGCCCGAGAGGCGCGTCCAAGTAAGCTGGTGCCTTTTTCGAAATGAGTTTGTAAAGGTTTTTCAAATGTTCTCTGAAAAGGTGGTCAAAAATGTCGTCCTGCCCTGAATCGTTCGGCTCACCATACCACCAGTACCAATCGCTCGACTGACAAATCAAAAGTTCTTCCCATGCCTGTTTTATCACGTCAGGGTCAAGCTTTTTGGAGTTTTTATTTTCATCCTCGAACTTCACAAGCGCACATCTCGCCTCGTCCATGTAAGTCCAAGCAAGGTTTTTCGTCGGCTCACCAATCCAAAGCAAAAAGTCGCGATTTATCCAAGAGCCTGGCACAACGTGCTTAAGTTCAAACGGTTTTCGAATTTTTTCCAAATACTCGGAAACAAGAACCGTCTCGAGTTCATCATCCTCTTCGATAAGCCCATAGAGCGTTTCGAGGAATTCTTTCCCATCGTTTCGATAGTTTTCCCAGCAATTTTCTCCGTCCATTGCAATCGTAAGGAGGTGATACTTGTCGGGAGAGGATGCAAGTTTTTTCTGGTTCGTCTTAATCCTGTCATAAAGGTCGTTTGCAGCCTTCACAGGGTCGTGATGCGGATACTCAAACCCGATCAGGTTCGGC
>CAZIVG010000018.1:0-15496 GCA_964542595.1 uncultured Muribaculaceae bacterium
TGCAGTAGCGATAGTTTTCATGTCTTTAAGAGTCAAAGGACTGTCAGAAAGTTGACCATCGTTGAGTTTCGTTTGAATAATTTTGTTAATCATGTCATCGAGTTCTTCTTGCGAGTGGTCTTTGAGCGTTCTTGATGCTGATTCAACGGAGTCTGCAATCATAAGAATGGCAGTTTCTTTCATATTCGGACGAGGCCCTGTGTAACGGAATTGTTCTTCTGTAACCTTTTCGTCACCTTCTTGTTGTTTTGCTTGATTGTAAAAATAGCTTGCGATTGAGTCGCCGTGGTGCTGTACGATGAAGTTTTGTACAACAGGCGGCAGTCCATATTCTTTGGCAAGATCAATCCCGTCTTTGGGGTGAGCGGTTATAACCATTTTGCTCAATCTGGGGTTGAGTTTTGTGTGAGGGTTTTCGATGCCGAAATAGGTTTGGTTTTCAACAAAAAACAACGGTCTTTTGAGTTTTCCGATGTCGTGATAAAGTGCTCCTACTCTGGCTAGAACGGGGTCTGCACCGATTGCTTCTGCAGCTGTTTCACAGAGATTGGCAACCATCAGGCAGTGCGCAAACGTGCCGGGGGCTTCGAACTGGAGCCTTTTCAGCAAAGGCTGATTATTGTCTGCAAGTTCTGCAAGTCCGTATGGGGTAACGATTTTGAACATACTTTCAAGTAACGGAATAATGCCGAGAACGACAATTCCGCTTAAAAGTCCGTTGCCTGTCCCGATTAAGGCATTTGTCCAAACAATTGTTGATTCCATCGGGTTTATTGAGTTTTCAATCAAATTTATTATTAATACCAAAAACAGCATAGCTAGACCGATTTCGAGGCCGATTTTTACAAGGTCAAAACGTCTTGAGTATCTGACTTTTGAGGTTGCTATTGCTGAAATTAAACAAACAAGTATGAATGCTGCCGCAGGCTCAATCGGGATTTGCTCAACAAGAGAAACTACTGTGATAAGAATTGAACTTGCTATTACAGCAACCCTCGGGTTTGTGAAAATCGAAATCAGAACTGCAATCACAGGGAACGGCAGGAAGTAAAAAGAAGATCCCGACGGAAGGACTGCCGCAAGTCCAGATATCACGATTGATAAAAGCGCAATGACGCTCAAATAGTTTCTGGTAACAAACTGTTTTTCGTAAAAAGCAAGATAGTAAAGAAAAATTACTGTCCCGAGTCCAACGAGGGCAAAAATCCCTGCAATCCCTTTATAGTTAAGTTCAAGAATGTTGTATCCCGCTTTTGTTAGCGCATCTTTTTTTACTCGAGTGACCGGCTCACCGGCGAAGACTATTTTTTCGCCTTTTTCAAATTTAACTTCAATCGGTGAAATCGAATTTATTGCATTTTTTCTTGCAAATTCTGTTGCGGCTTCATCGAAGACCATGTTTGGTACGATGACTTGTTCCAAGAGCGCAGCAATGACACGGATTTCGCCTTTAGATGTTTCAAAATGAGTATTTCGAAGAATCAGGGTCGAAAGATTATTTTTCTCGAAATCTTTTTCTGTTACCCCGTGGCTGAGAACGTTTGTGAGCGTCTTTTCAGCTTTTTTAAAAGTGTTTTGGATTCTTTCATCGTTTGAGTTTATAAAATAATTAAGAATATAATCTCTGTAATAGTTGTTTTCAAAGTCAAAGAGAAGATTCATCTCTTCCTTTTTTTGGCTGTAATTTCCGTCTTTGTTACGGACTTGCTCAATCGCTTTTGTAAGGGTGGCATAATTGTTTTTTATGTAAGTGTCTTCCGCAGGAGTCAATATCGGCTCGACTTTTTGGGCTATTTCTTTTTTGTTTTGCTCTGTTTTAAAAGTGTCAATAACTTTTATAGTTTTTGGCGCAATAATATCACGTTTGCTTGTCCCGTCTTCTGCGATTATGCTTTGGAAAAGGTAGTATCTTGCCGCTAAGATAGCTGTCATTGCGATTGTGAACAGTACGAAAATCACAAGCTTTAGGACGTTTGTTGATGAGAATACTTCAAAAAAACGGTTCGTAAATTCAATTTTTTTCATTATAAGATTGCTTTCATTTTTCTTTTACACAGCCTGAGCATAGGCTTCTCAACAAGATTTTAATACTTATTTGAACAATTGCAATCCTACCTTAAGAGTACTACCCATGCCGAAACCATGCCTGTTTCTCCGTCAAACAGCCGATGTAAAGCGGGTTGAAAACGATAAAATTATCATGTAGCCCCCCATTTATTTAAGAAGAGAAGAGAAAATGAAAACTAACAACACAAATCTTGCGGAAAGAAAATTCACACTTGTTGATATTTTTGCTAACCAGCACCCTATTATTAACAGTTGGATTATGCTCAGCGCAATAGCGATTGTCTCTTTATACGCAATCACTTTTACGACTGTATAGTTTAAAAAAATTAAACTTGAACTTTTTCCATCACGTCATCAGGAATGTCAAAGTTTGAGTAGACGTTTTGCACGTCATCATGTTCTTCGAGTTTGTCCATCAACAATAGAATCATTTTTGCTGTTTTTTCGTCCGTAATTTCAAGTGTATTTTGCGGAAGTTTTGTCAATTCTGCGCTTTTGTGTTTGAACCCTAATTTTTCAAGCGATTCTACGACGATTTGGAAGTTTTCGGGAGCTGTTACGACTTTGTATTCGTCTTCTTCACCGTTGTTTTCAACCACAAAATCGTCCGCACCTGCGTTTATTGATTCTTCAAAAAGTCTTTCATAATCGTTTTCTTCTTTTGAGAACGTTATCACGCCCGCGCTTTTGAACATCCAGCCAACACAGCCTGTCTCGCCCAGGTTTCCGTTGAATTTTGTGAAATAGCTTCTGATATCACCTGCTGTTCGATTTCTGTTGTCGGTCATTGCTTCTACAATTACTGCGACTCCGCCTGCTCCATAGCCTTCGTAGGTGAGTTCCTCGTAATTCTCCGCTGCACCAGCACCGCAGCCTTTTTCGATTGCACGTTTGATGTTGTCATTGGGGAGACCGCCTGCTTTTGCTTTTTCGATAGCTGTTCTTAGTCGAAAGTTCGCTGCAGGGTCGCCTCCGCCCATTTTCGCCGAAACTATTATTTCTCTGGAGTATTTTTGGAAAGCGACACCGCGCTGGGCATCAACTTTTGCTTTTTTGTGTTTAATTGTTGACCACTTTGAATGTCCTGACATTTTTTTATCCTCTTTTTTGTGTCTTTTTTGTTATAAATGAATAGTTTTTACTTTGTAGTGACTATGACACGGAGTGAATCGGAACGAAAAAGTGAAAATTATTCATTTCAAAACAGAATATCGAGTTTTTTTACAAGGTAACAGCTCCGACAGAAGCACTTTGGACTATTTTTGCGTATTTTGCGAGATAACCCTTAACCTCTTTCGCCGCCGGTGCTTTAAAATCTTTGCGTCTTTGTTCCAATTCTTCTTCTGAAACAAGAAGTTTGAGTGTTCTTTGCGGGATGTCAATGTTTATTTTATCGCCATTTTTAATCAAGCCGATAACCCCTCCCATTGCCGCTTCAGGGCAGATGTGCCCGATGCAGAGTCCTCTTGTCCCGCCTGAGAATCTTCCGTCGGTAATCAAAGCGACTTTTGCACCAAGCCCTTTTCCGACAATCATTGATGTTGGAGCGAGCATTTCTCTCATTCCCGGTCCGCCTTTGGGGCCTTCGTAACAGATTACTATGACGTCACCTTCTTTGATTTTGTCTTTGTCTATGGCGTCCATAACTTCTTCTTCAGAGTTGAAAACCTTTGCGGTTCCTTCGAATGTGAGAGCCGACGGGTCAACGCCGGAAATTTTGACTACTGCGCCGTCTTGTGCGATATTGCCTTTCAAAACGCCAAGACCCGGGTTTGAGGTAATCGGGTTTTCAAGAGTGTGAACCACATCATTATCTACCCATGCTCTTTTCGAGATTTCACTTAGTTTTAAGCCGGAAACGCCTTTTGTGTCTTTGATTTCAGGGGTTTTTCCATAAAGCGTTTTAAGAACCCCGGGGATTCCTCCCGCGTTGTGCAAATCCGTCATTGTTGGCAAAGCAGACGGGTCGAGTTTGATAATTTGAGGAATTTTGTAACTCAATTCGTCGAAATCTTTCAAGGAAACATCGATTCCCCCTGTTTGTGCAATTGCAAGAAGGTGGAGGATAGAGTTTGTTGAGCCGCCCAGAGCCAAATCCGCTACTATTGCGTTTCTCAAAGATGTTTTTGTAATAATGTCACAAGGTTTGACATTGTGTTTTACAAGTTCTACGATTTGTTCTCCTGATTCAAAAGCGATTTGTTTTTTCTTTGATGAAACGGCCGAAGAAGTTGCACAGAATGGTAAACTCATCCCCATCACCTCTGTAAGGCAAGCCATAGTGTTTGCTGTATAAAGCCCCTGACAAGAACCTGCCGAAGGACAGCACTCTTCTTCCATTTCGTGGAGACGTTCTTCTGTGATTTGGCCTGTAGAGAGTTTTCCGATAGCTTCAAAAGAGCCGCGAATCATTGTTAAAGCTTCTTTTTTCGAACAGCCGTCCATCATAGGCCCGGCTGTGACGACTATGCAAGGGATATTGAGTCTTAAAGAAGCAATCAACATTCCTGGTGTGATTTTGTCGCAATTCGTCAAAAGAACCAAGCCGTCCAACTGATGCGCCTCTGCGACAGTTTCAACGCAATCGGCAATTAGGTCTCTTGACGGCAAGGAGTATTTCATCCCGCAGTGTCCCATTGCAATTCCGTCACAAACGGCCGGAACTCCGAAGATAAAGGACTGACCGCCGCCTGAGTGGATCCCTTTCTCGATTTGTCTTTCGAGGTCTCTCATTCCTGCGTGTCCCGGAACGAGGTCAGTGAAAGAACTTGCGATACCGATGAACGGTTTTTTCAAGCCTTCTTTTGAAACGCCCGTTGCATAAAGCAAAGAACGATGGGGTGCTTTGTGGATACCTTTTTTAACGTTGTCACTTCTCATTTTTATGTCCTTATAAATTGTTCATATAAACACTGTTAGAATTATACTACAATTTAAAATATGTGGTATAATTCCGACTATGAGTTCAGAAAATAATTTTATACAAAAAGCATTTGATTTAACTAAAGATAACATAATTCTCGCGCAGCCTTTGATTATTTTCCTGGTAATCATCAGCATAACGTTGGCAGGATTGGCTCAGCAGAAAAATCATATAGCCTATTTTGTGTTTTTGGTTTCGAATATTCTTTTGACAACAGCATTTTTTTCGGGTTGGTTTTTTATGATTAAAGAAGCAGCTTTGAACACGAAAAAAGAGTTCGAAAACCAACAAAAAAAGGCTGAGGCTTCTATGGGGCTTTTGGGCAAATTCTTCCCCGGAGTCGGTGAGTACTTTTTGCCCGTAACTTTCACCATAGCGGTATATTTCACGGTTTATTTGCTTTTGATATTTGCGGCATTTGAAGTCGGAACAAAATTCCTTGCTGACCCGAATTTGGATTTCCAAAAAATCGTTGCTTTGAGCAATTCAGGTCCTGCAGAAATGCAGAAATATGTATATTCTTTGAGTGTTGCCCAAATTAAGACTTTAAACTATTGGATTTTATACATTTTTTCAGCGTTGAGCGTGTTTTCCTTTTTGACTATGTTTTGGTTTCCTGCAATTTTTGATAAAAATAAGGAAGGCAAAAAGGATTTTATTCTTTATGCACCGTTTTTAGCTTTCAACAGAAATATCGTTTTTCTTTTCAAAAACTTTTTCCCTGCTTTGGGGTTGTTGATATTTTTGTTTTTTATGAATTTCATACTTTCGCTTTTGGGCTTGTTTTTTAATTTGAATATTGTTCTTTCGATTGTCGGGATGATAATTTCATTTTATTTCATGACTTATGCGGTTGTACTGATATTCTTGTATTATGAAGAAAAACACTAAACAAACTGTTATAGCGATAGTCGGTCCGACAGGTTCGGGCAAAACTGCTTGTGCATTAGAATTGGCAAAAAGTCTGGGGAGTGAAATAATCTCTGCAGATTCGAGGCAGATTTATAGGGAATTGGATATCGCAACTGCGAAACCATCAATCGCGCAAAGGCAAGGAATTGTCCATCATTTTCTCGATATAATCGAGCCGTCGCAGGAATATTCGGTTGCAGAGTTTGCCCAACAGGCAAAAGCAGTTATCGAAAATCTTTTTTTGCAAGGCAAAACCCCGATTGTTGCAGGGGGAACAGGACTTTATTTTAGGATTCTTCTTGAAAATTATGAAATGCCAAAGGTCGCTCCGAATAAGGAATTGCGTGCGGAGCTTGAAAAAATTGCCGAAGAGAAAGGGGTTGAGACTCTTTATAAGATGCTTTTAGCGATAGACCCCGAGAGTGCAAAAAAAATGCATCCCAATAACACTGTTAAAATCATAAGAGCAATAGAAGTGTCAAAAACTCTTGAGGTGCCTATGTCTCAGGCACAGAAGAAAAAAGACATTCCTGATTATAATGTTTTGTGGCTTGGTTTGAACAGCGACGACAGACAGTTTTTATATGACAGGACTGATTCAAGGGTGGATAAAATGATTGATGACGGCTTGGAAAATGAAGCACGACTGCTTTTGGAAAAATATGGCAGGATTCCAAGTCTTTTGAATACAATTGCCTATCAGGAATTTATTGAATATTTTGATGGGATTTTGCCTTACGATGAATGTGTTAAAAAAATCAAACAAAATACGAGAAGGTATGTAAAGCGCCAATTGACCTGGTTTCGAAGGAATAAAGAGATTAATTGGTTCGATGTTGACGACGAAGATTGCTTAGGCAAGTTGTGTGATTTTGTTGTAGAATATATGAAATAAATTAGGCATAAAAAAGGTGAGTCAATTAAGGCTCTGGTGAAGAGCCGAGAATGATGACACTAGATTAGATTTAAAGAAATAGGGACGGGAATAAACTGATATGGAAAAACTAAATAAAGAAAATGTGGTTGAATTTTTAAAGAAAAACAAAGAAATTTTTGGGCTTTGCGGTTTATTGATAGTGTGCTATTGCCTTTACTTCTTTTCGATGGGCAGCTATCCTTTGATTGATGTTGATGAAACCAGATATGTAGCTATGTCAAAGAGCATGTTTCATTCGGGGGATTTATTGACGCTTTATTTGAACGGAGATTTTTTCTTTGAAAAGCCTCCATTGTACTTTTGGCTGGAGACGCTTTCTTTTTCGGTTTTCAAACACGTAAATGAAATGACGGCGCGTATTCCGGTTGCGTTGAGTGCAACTTTCGGAGTGTTTTTGGCATATTTTGCCGGCAAAAAAATCTCTTCCAAAAAGTACGGTATGATTAGTGCTTTGATACTTGCGACTTGTTTTGAATTTATCGTTTTGGGTCGAATCGCTATTTTGGATATGCTTTTGGCAGTGTGCATTGCTGCTTCAACTTTTGCAGGGCTTTTTACACTTTTTTGCAGAGAAAATTACAGAAAATATTTCTGGTGGCTTGCTTATATTATGGCAGGGTTTGCTGTTATGGCGAAAGGGGTTCCCGGAGTTGCCATCCCTGCGTTGACCATTTTCTTCTCATACTTGATTGCAAGAAGATGGAAGGAATTGTTCAACCCTTTATATATAGTTCCCGGTGTTATTATGTTTCTGATAGTTTGCCTGCCTTGGCATGTGGTTATGTTGAAAATGCATGGGCATGAGTTTTATCGTGAATACATTTACAAGCATCATTTTGAGCGTTTTGCCAACTCTCATGAGCTGGGTAGAAAACAGCCGTTTTTGTACTTTGTTCCGGTATTTTTTATAGGTTTCTTGCCGTGGGCTTTTTCATTTGTTTCTCAAATGATTGCGTATTTTAAAAAGTCGTGCAAAAACACTGTTCAGTACTTTTCAAAATTCAATGACTTGCAGCCGCTAGCTCAGTTTCTTGTGTTGAATGTTGTGTTTTTTCTTATCGTGTTTTTGTTTTACTCTGCTGCGAGTACAAAACTCCCGACTTATATATTGCCGGCGTTTTTCCCTGCTTCTTTGATTCTTGGGAAATTCTGGTTTGATTACATTTTCAAAGATGAAAATGAACGTGCGATTAACCTTTCGACGTTGGTAATGAATTTTGTTTTTATAATATCTGCGATTGGGCTTTTTATTGCTCCGATTTTCATCAGAGATGTTGATGATCCGGGAATGATTGCGATGCAGATTCCGGGTGTAATTCTGATTATGACTTTTGTGGTAGTTAATATTTTTTCTATTTTTAAAGACAAAAAGGTTTTGCATTTTCTTTCCATAATTTCTTTTATGGCTCTTTTATCAATGTTTGCAACAAAATTCATTTTTCCTTATGTGGTAAGTTTCCAACAAGATGAATTGGTTGAGTACTCAAAAAGGGCTAAAGCAAAAAATGAAAAACTAGTTAGCTGGGGATTCGGAAAAAGATACAGTATGCTTTACTACGGTGGAAGCGATGTTGAGTTTCTCGAAAACTCAGACCCTTCCCAACTCAGCATTGAACCTGATACTTTTGTAATTGTGACAAATAAGAAATGTGATGAGTTTTCGAAATATTATGATTTTGAAACTCTGAAAACAGGCCACAAATATTCATTGTTGACAAATCTCGTTAAAAAAGAATAAGAAAGGGTAAAAAATTGTTCGAACGTTTTACAGAAAAGGCAATCAACATAATCTCGATGGCTCAAAGGGAAGCAGCCGATTCGAAAACCTACAAAATTTATCCTGAACACATTCTTTTGGGAATTTTGCAGACAAAGGCGAATATCTGCTCGAGACTCTTGGCTTATGCGGGCATGCATTGTGATGAATACAGAGAGTATGTTTATGAAAAATACAAAAGTGTCAGCCACAATTTTAAGCACACAAATATTGCTTTTAACGAGTGCTCACAGTCTGTCATCAGAAATGCTTTTTCTATGGCGAAGGAAAACAAAAACTCTTACATCATGCCTGAACATTTGCTTCTTGCCTTGCTCATGGCGAATGATTGCGGGTTGGATTCTGATTTGACAAAATATCACGTTGACGCTGAAAAACTCAAACAAACTCTTTTGAAGCTAATCGAAAAAAATAATAAAAAAGGAGACAGTCACCCTGAAATCACAAGAAGACGTGACAAAAACGAATATCAGACAATTCAATCGATTTTTAAACAAGGTGAGTCAAAAGACGTTCTGGATCGAGCAGTGGCGAAGTTAACGGCTTCTCATTATGAGATTTTGGGTACAGAACAAATTGTTCAGTCTATTTTAGAAGATTCAGGCTCGGAATTGACAGGTATTTTGAGTGAACTTGGGATTAATTTGGAATCTTATTGTGCAAAGCTTCAGGAGGTTTCCTCCCGTCAGGCTGAATTTGAAGAAAAACAGATTATTTTTACCCCAAACGCTTTTAAAACAATGCTTTTAGCTTTTGAGACAGCAAAAGAATTAGGTTCTGCAAGTGTGAAGCCGGAACATATTATCCTTGGGGTTTTGAAGGCGAAAAGCGGGATTGCATACAATATTTTCAAAGAACTAAAAATCGAAGATGACAATCTTGCGCATAAGATTATAAAACCTATCGAAAAACAAATGCCTGAAACCCTTACCATCCTTCGTTTTGCGAAACGTGAAGCACAGGCTATGAACAGGAATATTGTTGGCAGTGAATTTATCCTTTTAGGCATAATTGATGAGGCTGTGGGGATAGGTGCGAGAGTGCTTTCTCAACTTGGGGTTACGATTAAGGATGCAAGAATCGAAGTTGAAAAGGTGCTTGGTTATGGAAATTCCTACACGTTCGGTGAGGTTGTTTTCTCTGATAGAGCGAAAAAAATCCTCGAAATCGGCTGGGAAAAAGCCCAAAAACATAAGAACACAAAAATTGCTTCAGAAAATCTTCTCTGGGCGATTACTCAGACGCCCGATTCCGTTGCGATGCAGGTTTTGTCGAACCTTGGCGTTGATGTTTTGGAGATTAATCAGGGCATTTTGAGCGAATTTGAAAAACTTAAAAAAAGTGAGTAGTTTTTTAAGTTTCCCGTTTTACAACTCAATTGAGGATTCTTTTTGCATTACTCTATCCCAGCGGAAGTAGCTGTAATAGATTCTGACGTTTTGAATTATGCCCAACCAAGTGTTTTTTTGGTACAGAAAATTTTCCTTGTTTTTGTTGATGTAATGGATGGAAATAAGCCCTTCGTAACCGCTTGTAACTCGGATAATTTCGCACTGGGCGGCCATTGCAGAGTTTTTGTCAGCGCACCAGATTGCCAGAGAGTCCTCGAATTTGTCTTTCAATATATTGTACTTCATCGTTGTGTTTCTTGAGGAAACTCCGTTCAACAGGTTCATCATAAATTTGTGGCATGACTGGCCTTTTGCATAATTGTATGAGTGGAAGATTACAGACTCACCCCAATCATTTGAATATGCATAAGAAGGAATCCACTGGGAAATCACCTCTGCGTTTTGTTTTCCGTAGTAAATTTGTTTCCAGTTTTTATTGTATTCAGGATAAGTAATTAATGCAGTCTGGTAGCAATTTCCTTGTGCTGCAAAGAAATTCATGAAAAATAAACACAAAACTATAAACGGCAGTCGGCCGAGTTTTTTTTGTTTAAACATACGTCCACGCAGGCGCTTCATGCGCGATAACAACTTCAAATTTTTCCTTTTCCAAAACTTTTTTAATTTCTTCCACAAAAGGTTTTTCTGATTCAAAATGGCCGATATCAAGTATTGCTGCTCGCTTTGAATCCAACGCATTGTGATATTTTACTTCTGACGTGATATATGCGTCGATGTTGTATCTTTCGATTTCTGAAATAAAATCAGCCCCTGAACCTGCACAAACGGCTATTGTTTTTATGATTGTTTTGCGGGCATTATTTATGAGTTTTATGCGTTCTGTATTAAAAGAAAGTTTTACTTTTGAAATCAACTCATCGAGTGTCATTTCGTGAGGTGCAAGCCCAACTCTGACAAAGTCGTTTATTTTTGCGGTTTTTTTAAGTCCAAGCCTTTTTGCGATGAGGTCGCTCGTGCCGTTTTTTGTTTTGTCGCAGTTCGTATGAAGCGAATAAATCTGAATACCGCGTTGAACGGCTTTAATGATTTTGATGTCTTTGATTACTTTTAAAGGGCTGAAGATCAGAGGGTGGTGAGACACAATCAAATTGCAACCCAATTCGGCTGCCTGATTGATTACATCGTCAGTTACAGTGAGGCAAACCAAGACTTTTGAAGTGTTGTCGTTGCCGAAAAAAATTTGCCAGCCTGAATTGTCCCACTCTTCAGCAAGTTCCGAGGGTGCGTAGTTTTCCAAAACACTAATTATTTCGGTCGTTCTTGCCATATAAAATCTCCAGTAATTGTTTTGCGATATTTTCTTTTGTGTTTTTTTCAAGCTTTGTGATTTTGAGATTTTTATCGATTAAGAAAATTTCGTTGAAATCACTTGAAAAACCTGTATCTTTTCTCGAAATATCATTCGCTGCAATAAAGTCGCAGTTTTTTTTCTTTATTTTTGTTTTTGCGTAATCGATAAGATTTTCGCTTTCGGCACAAAAACCGATGACCTGCTGATGCTCTTTTTTAGTTTTGCACATTTCTGACAAAATGTCAGGATTCTTAACTAACTTTACAATCAGTTCATCTGTGTCATCTTTTTTAATTTTGTTGTTACTGATAGTTTCAGGTCTGTAATCTGCGACTGCGGCAGTCATAAAAAGTACGTCAGCATTTTTTTCTTCGAATTCTTTTTTTACTGCATCAAACATTTCTTTTGCACTGGGTGCTTCAACCGTTTCATAGGGCGCATTTTGGGAAGGGTTGCTTGTGATTAAAACAACTTCAGCGCCTGCTTCAAAAGCCTTATCTGCTATTGCTTTCCCCATTTTTCCGGAACTGTAATTTCCGATAAATCTGACGGGATCAATGTTTTCTCTAGTTCCGCCTGCTGTTACAACGACTTTTTTACCGCTAAGAAATTGTTTTTTTTCAAAAAAATCTTCAACATCTTTATAAATTTTGTTTATGTCCGCAAGTCTGCCGTTTCCGTCCACTCCGCAAGCGAGAAAGCCGGATTCCGGTTCGATGAACAATGCACCGTTTTCTTTCAAGGTTTTTACGTTTTTTTGTACGGCTTTGTTGTTCCACATGCCTGTATTCATAGCCGGTGAGAAAACTATTTGTTTTTGGAAAGCACAGGCCAGAGATGTCAAAAGATTGTCGCAGATTCCGTTTGCGATTTTTCCGAGGGTGTTTGCGCTTGCAGGCGCGATTAAAAACAAATCTGCCCAATCGCACAGCGAGATATGTTCGGGTTTTTTGTCGGTTGTGTTGAACTGTTCCGTGTAAACCTTTTCTTGTGAAAGTGTGTCCAATGTCAGCTCTGTGACGAATTCCAGCGCATTCGGTGTTACAACTGCTTTTACGTTAGCCCCATTTTTTTTGAACAGCCTGACAAGTTCACACATTTTGTAGGCTGCAATTCCGCCTGTTATTCCGATTAAAATGTTTTTGTTTTTCATCATATCAATTGCCTCGAGGCTGTTAAAGCGGCATACGCATTGCGTTTCGGACGCCGTTGAGAACCTTTTGCGCTTCTTCTCTCGCTTTTTCGTTGCCTTTTTTAATTATTTCTTCAACGAGTTCTGGTCGCTCTTCGTAATACTTTCTTCGTTCTCTGATTGGACGAAGTTTTTCGTTCATTAATGCTCCGAGTTCACGTTTGCAGTCTGCACAACCTCTTTTTCCGGCAATGCATTCTTGTTGAACTTGTGCAATTTTTTCTTCGTCAGCGAAAGCCTGCCAGTAGGTGAATGCTACTTCGCATTTGTCAGGGTGGCCGGGGTCGTCTTTCCTTGCACGGCTTCTGTCTGTGATTGCTTTCATTACTTTTTTTGCGGTGTCTTCTTCTGAATCAGAAACTTTTACGTCATTGTGGAAAGATTTTCCCATTTTTTGGCCATCAAGCCCTTTTAAAAGAGGGATTTGAGTAAGTTTCGGTTTTGCTTCGTTGAAAAAGTCTGTTTTGTAGATATTGTTGAAACGTCTTGCAATATCTCTTGCAATTTCTATGTGAGCGACCTGATCACTTCCCACGGGTACGTAATCAACGTTAAATGTCATAATATCCGCTGCCATCAAAACAGGATAGCCCATTAGGCCGTAAGAGACATTTGGTTTTGATTCGTCTTCACCGTTTCGAATCATTTTCGCAAGATCTTTGAGCGTAGGGTCTCTTTCTACCCAGTTTTGGGGAGTAATCATACTCAAATAGACGTGAAGTTCTGCTGTTTGGGGAACATGAGACTGGATGTAGATGTTTGCTTTTTCTGGGTCGATCCCTGCCGCAAGCCAGTCTAGAACAACGTTTTTTGTGTCTTCTCTAAGGTTTTCGGTGCAGTCGAATTTTGTCGTTAATGCGTGCCAATCAGCAACAAAAAAGAAGCATTCAAATTCATTTTGGAGTTTAACCCAGTTTGTCAAAACTCCGAGGTAATGCCCGAGGTGGAGTTTGCCTGTCGGTCTCATTCCCGAAACGATTCTTCCTGTTTTTTGTTTTTGATTAATTTCGCTCATATTCTTCCCTTACTCATAAATATATTTTTGAATATTCTAATAAAATTATATTACAAAAATATTTTTCTCAGACGGCTTTATATTGTCTTTTCGCCAAATGTTTAATAGAATCAAAGAAACACGAAAACGAACAAATTCGATGAGAAGGGATGGATTATGCTCGATTTTAACCATAAACACGATTTGATTTTTAAAATTTTACCGGAGATTTTCCACAATAAGTGGTGCATTGTCGCGCTTCATGTTGTTTTCTTTTTCGGGATAATAAAACTTGCGAACTTTTTCATTGAAAAGCTTTTGGACAGACTTTGCACTTACAAGGATGACATGGAAGTTAAAAAACAAGTAACAACCTTGAAATCAATCATAAAATCGATTACGGATACGATTATTGTGATTTTTGCAGTGATGTTTATTTTCAACAGTCTCGGGATTGATATCCGTCCGATTTTGACAGCAGCAGGAGTATTGGGGGTCGCTGTCGGGTTTGGTGCAAAAAGATTTGTGGAAGATATTATCACAGGGTTCATTTTATTACTTGAAGGACAGGTTCGCGTCGGTGATTATGTTAAAATAGCAGGTTATGAAGGCGTTATTGAAAAAGCAGACATAAAAATGGTTCAACTTCGTGACGTCCACGGCCGTGTGCATTACATCAGAAATGGGATGATTGATATTGTTACGAATTATACGAGAGAGTTTTCGTATTACGTTTTTGATATCGGTGTTGCTTACAAAGAAAATGTTGATTATGTTATTTCGGTGTTGGAAGATTTGGGGCGTAATTTCTTGGAGTCTTCGGAACTTAAAGAAGAGATTCTTTCTCCGCTTGAAATTTTCGGGTTGGACAAATTTGATGATTCTTCAGTTATTATCAAAGCCAGATTTAAAACAAAACCGATAAAACAGTGGGCAGTCGGAAGGGCTTTTAATAAAGAGATTAAAAAGAAATTCGATGAACTCGGGATTGAGATTCCTTTTCCTCAAAGGACTGTGCATTTGCAACACATAAATTAAGTTGTGCTAAAATAAGAAAAAGTAATTGAATTGGAGAAAAAATGACAGAAGTAAGTTCATATAAACTGGCAAGCATTGTAGCAAGAGTTCTTGATGATAAACTCGCAAAAGACATCGCGATTTTGAATATCAGTAATGTATCTGTTTTGGCGGATTATTTCGTAATCTGTTCAGCAGAGACAAATACTCAGGTAAAAGCCCTCACCGGCTATGTCAGAGACCGTGTAAAACATCTTTTGGAGCGACTCCCTGCAGGAGAAGAAAACGACTTAAAAAACAGATGGAACTTGATTGATTACGGTGATGTGATTGTTCACGTTTTGCACAAAGAAGAGCGTGAAACTTATGCTATTGAAAAATTCTGGTCACATGCGCACAAAGTAGAAAGAGAAGATTGGGAAGCAGAGTCTAAAGAATATTCTCTTTACGGCGAAAACGCCTAGAACTGTTTCGGAAGGTTTTTTATTGTGTCTTCGCTTGCAATGATTGAAGTTACAGAGTTTCCTGCGAAAACGTGTTTTGCAGCATTTTGAATGTCTTCTGCTGTGATTTCATCTATGATTGCCAGGTTTTTGGCAATTGCACCAAGTCCGTAAACTTCTTCTTTTGTGCTTGAAAGAATATCTGTTTGAGAACCGGAAGTTTCTGTTGAACTCAAAAGAGCAGATCTCATCTTCTCTTTTGCACTTTCGAGTTCTTCTGCACTGACTTTTTCATTTTTAATCTTTTCAATGTGGAAGTCAAAGCCCTTGAGAGATTTTTCTACGTTTTCATATTTTATGTCATTTGCTTCTTTGTCGTCGGTTGTTGTTAAAATTTCGAGTGACATAATTCCTGTATCGCCCATAAAATTCAAGTAAGATGCTACGCGATATGCCAACATTTGTTTTTCTCTAAGATCGTTGAATAGTCTGGAAGATGAACGTCCGCCCAAAATTGTGTTCATCAGAGTG
>CAZIVG010000019.1:0-15204 GCA_964542595.1 uncultured Muribaculaceae bacterium
CAAGAATCATTGCATATTGCAAAATCGTAATTAAAAACTTTTTTGTAGGCTTTCTGTTACCCCTGTGATTCGAAATAAGAATCGAAATCGCAGACATCAACCCCATTCCCATGACAAGAATACAAAAAATGATTGAATTTGCAATACTTATCGCAGCAAGAGTGTTTGTTGAATGCTTCGCAGCGATAAAAACATCCGTCGCGCCAATCAAAACCTGTCCAAGATTACCCACAATCAAAGGTACAGACAAACTGAAAATTTCTGTAAAATATTTCTTGTATGAAGTTAATTTTTCGACTAATTGCATAGTATAACAAATTTATCACAACCAAAGATAAATAACTATTAAAAAACTGAAAAATATTATACAATGAGATCGGTAAGGAATTTGGAGAGTGTATGCCTTTTATATTCAAGAAAATGGAAATTGAGGATGTTGTTCTTGTCAGTCCAAAAGTCTTTTGCGACGAGAGAGGCTTTTTTATGGAATCTTACAAAAAATCAGAATTTTTTGAAAACGGAATTACAACAGAATTCAATCAGGACAATCACTCAAAATCAACAAAAGGCGTTTTAAGGGGGCTTCATTATCAAACTGAGCCGAAAGCACAAGCAAAGCTTGTCAGATGCACAAAAGGCAAGATTTTCGATGTTGCGGTGGACATAAGAAAAAATTCGCCAACATTCTCAAAGTGGGTCGGGGCAACTCTTTCAGAAGAAAACAAGGATATGCTTTTCATTCCCGAGGGATTTGCGCATGGGTTCTTAGTATTGAGCGAGGAAGCAGAATTAATGTACAAAGCCACAAATGAATATTCTGCCAAAAATGACCGTGGAATAAGGTGGAATGACCCTGATATCAACATTGATTGGAAAACTGTTTGTGAAGACATTAATCCTATTTTGAGTGAAAAAGATATTAATCAGCCTTTTTTGAAAGAAATCAATCAGGAGGAATTATTTTGAAACTACTGATAACAGGGGGTGCAGGCTTCATCGGAAGCTGTTTCATCAGACAAATGCTTGAAAAACATCCTGATTACAAAATTATAAACCTCGATGCGTTGACCTATGCCGGAAACCTTGCAAACCTTGACGATTTAAAAGACAACCAAAATTACGAGTTTGTCCATGGCAATATTTGCGACAAATACCTTGTCAAAGAATTGATGAACAGCGTAGATTCAGTTGTGAATTTTGCAGCAGAGAGCCATGTTGACCGTTCGATAACAGGGCCTGAGATTTTTGTTGAAACAAATGTCGCCGGCACGCTTAACCTCTTGCAGGCAGCTAAAGAAGCTAAAATCCAAAGATATTTGCAAGTTTCAACAGACGAAGTTTACGGTTCACTGGGCAAAGACGGTTATTTTTACGAAACAACTCCGCTTTCTCCAAACTCACCTTATTCAGCTTCAAAAGCAGGTGCTGACTTATTGGTGCGCTCATATTTTGAAACATACAAAATGCCTGTCTTAATAACTCGTTGTTCAAATAATTACGGACCTTATCAATATCCAGAAAAACTTATTCCGTTTTTCATTTCAAAACTTCTGAAAAACGAAAAAGTCCCTGTGTACGGTGACGGCTTGAACGTCAGAGACTGGATTTATGTCTATGACCATTGCTCTGCAATCGATACGGTACTCCACAAAGGAGCAGTCGGTGAGGTTTATAATATCGGAGGGCATAACGAAAAAACAAATATTGAAATTACAAAAATTATTCTAAACGAAATGGGCAAAGATGACTCGAGCATTGAATACGTCGAAGACCGTCTCGGACACGACAAAAGATATGCAATCGACAACACGAAAATCCAATCACAATTGGGCTGGAGTCCTTCTTTGACATTCGAAGAAGGGATAAAAATCACAATCGACTGGTATTTAAATAATCAAGAGTGGATAAAATCTATTGAAAACAAAAAATCGGAGAATAAATAATGAAAATTCTTGTTACCGGAGCAAACGGAATGCTGGGGAAGGACTTGTGTCCTATTCTTCAAGGCAACGACTTTGAAGTCATTGAGACAGATATCGACACATTAGACATAACAAATGAGATTCAAACCAGGGCATTTATAAAAGAACAAAAGCCGGATTTTGTCATTCACGCTGCCGCTTACACAAATGTCGATAAAGCAGAAGAAGAAACTGAAAAAGCTTTACTTAGAAACGAAAAAGGCACAAAAAACATTGCAAAAGCCTGTGAAGCAGTCGGCTCGACGATGATTTATATTTCAACAGATTATGTTTTTGACGGTCAAAAAAATACGCCTTACACCCCGTCAGACAAGGTCAACCCCATAAATATTTACGGAAAAACAAAACAGCTTGGTGAGGAAGCGGTTAAAGAGTCTTGTTCAAAACATTACATTGTCAGAACAAGCTGGCTTTACGGACACCACGGAAAAAATTTCGTGGAAACGATGTTGTCAATTGCTGAAACACCTTTAATCAGAGTGGTAGATGACCAGACAGGCACCCCAACTTGGACGGTGGATTTGTGTGAGGCGCTGGTCGATTTGATTGAAGAAGAGCCTGAATATGGAATTTATCATATTTGTGGAGACGGAGAAACAACGTGGTTCGGCTTTGCTAAAGAAATCTTTAAGTTAGCAGGTACAAAAGTTAATTTAGAACCTTGCAAAACAACAGACTTTCCGAGACCCGCAAAGCGTCCGAAATACAGTGTTATGGATAACGGCGGCACGTTGAGAAACTGGAAATTAGCACTTAAAGAATACATAGAATTGAGGGTCGAATGAAAGGAATAGTACTGGCCGGCGGTACAGGGACGAGGCTTTTCCCAAGTACAATAGCAATTTCTAAACAGCTTTTGCCGATTTATGACAAGCCGATGATTTATTATCCGATTTCGGTTTTGATGCTTGCCGGAATTACTGAAATCTTAATAATCTCAACGCCTCACGACCTTCCCAACTTTAAAAAACTTTTGGGTGACGGCTCTCAATTCGGCATTAAGTTCGAGTATAAAGAACAACCTGCACCGCAAGGAATTGCTCAGGCATTTATTATTGCAGAAGATTTCATCGAAAAAGACCCTGTTGCTTTGATTTTGGGAGACAACATTTTTTATGGAAGAGGTTTTTCGGGAATTTTGAAAAATGCTGTACAAAAAGTAAAAAACAAAGAAGGGGCTACTGTCTTCGGATACTCTGTAAAAGACCCCGAACGATTTGGCGTTGTTTCTTTCAATGAAAGCGGAAAAGCTGATTCAATAGAAGAAAAACCCCAAAAACCAAAATCAGACTTTGCAGTTACAGGGCTTTATTTCTATGACAACAGCGTGGTTGAGTTTGCAAAAAATCTCACCCCTTCCGCCCGCGGTGAATTTGAAATCACAGACCTCAACAGAGTTTATCTTGAAAAAGGGTTATTAAATGTTGAACAGCTTGGCAGAGGCTTTGCTTGGCTGGACACAGGCACGCATCACTCTCTTTTGCAAGCAGGACAATTTGTTAAAACAATCGAAGAAAACCAAGGAATAAAAATCGCTTGCCTCGAGGAAATTGCTTATCGGATGGGTTATGTCTCAAAAGAATTTTTGGCAAAACAATCTCAAAAATACAAAAACAACGAATATTTTGAGTACGTAAAAAACATTATAAACAAAACCTAGCAGATTAAGGCTTTTTGTAAGTGCTCAAATGAACGCCATCCATGTCATACTTTTTGACATATCCGTCAGAATCGGGCTGGAAATAGCCGAGCGGAGCCCCATCTTTGTCATACATGACCGTTCTCGTTTTTGAAACTGCCATAAAATATCCGGCAGGATGACCATATTTGTCATAAACATAGGTCTTTCCCTTGGGGTTGTTTTGGTATTTCGAAAGCATATTTCCGTTGACGTCATACTTGATTGTGTAACCAAAAGCATCTTCGACATAATAGCCGGTTTTTGTGCCGTAAGTATCATATTCAACAACAGAAGCTTGAGAAGAATTGTAATGTCCACCTAGTTTTGTAGTGGATTTTCCGTTTAGCATTGAACCTATTCCTGTACCGTTATTTTCAAGCGAAAAAGCCTCACTTGTCGTCAACGAAAGAGCAAGTATTAAACAAAAACACGATAAAAAATTCTTCATAAAACCTCTTTTCTCCATAATTACATTTTAACCCATTTTTTATAAAAGAAAAGATTTTTACATATACAAATTGTGTTTATCCTGTATGACAGCTTGCTTAGAGGCTACACCCAGAGCGACTCCGCCCATAAGATAAGTAAGCCAAGCAAAAGCATAATTCTTTTTGAGAGTCTTTAATCCTGCAGGATTACCGAGAACCGTTTTTGCTGCTTTTATCCCGCGAATTGAAGCAATTCCCTCTTCAATCAACGTCGGAAGAAACGCACCAAAACCAAGAAGCCCTGCATTTTTTTCAATAAATGTTTTTTGACCGTCTTGTCTTTGAGGGAACAGCCTGTTAGCCAAAACCAAAGCCGTAGGAGCGCCGAGTGCATATTTCCCGAACTTTTGAAGCGTTTTTGTGAATGGTTTTGTAAAATTGACAGCGTGTCCCATTTCATGAGGCATAAGCGAAGGTTTTGCCTTAGGAGCGACTGCCACGTTAAACTTTGGATGGAAAAACGCGTTTCTGCCGCTTGCAACTTCATTCACAGACTGCGCACCCAGCGCATCAAACAAATGTTTATTAGAATTGTCGATGTAATGAATCCCTGTTGATAAGTTGTGTTTTTGCTTCATGTGATTAGCGATTTTTTCAACGTTTTCAAACGAAGTAAATTCTTTTGCTGAAGCAATTTTTTGCGCAAAAAACTGCGAAACTTTAGAAATCCCAAGAGCCAAACCCTGAAGAAGAGCTACTTTGCCTAATGCTTTTGCCGATTCATCCGATTGATTTTGAGGCACAGAGTAACCACCCTGCTGATAATAGCCTGAATAATCAGGATAATTCAAATTGCCGGAGTAATAACCGCTATAATTGCTATATGGATTTACACTAATTGGATTCATGCCTTCTACCTTCAGAAATTATAAAACATCTGAAGAGAAAAAGTTGCTAAAAAAATATAAATTAATAAAATTTGGATACAAAAATGTTTTATGCTAACATATTGTTATTATGATAACAATATTCCGACAGGAGAGGGAATGAATAAGAAAAAACTCACAGCATCAGTGCTTTTGGCATTATTTATCAATAGTTTCTTTACAGGTACGGTTTGCATGGCTGCAAACAAAGAAAATAAATTAATAAAAACACAAGTAAGTGAATATCGTTTTGATTATGTAAACACTGACTGGTGGAAATCGTTTGATGACGAGCATCTCGAGGAATATATCGCAAAAGCAATTGAAAACAATTATGACCTAAAAATTGCAACACTCAAAGTTGAACAATACCACCAGATGACAAAGTTACAGTTCGCAAATGAACTCCCACAAGTTACAGGCGGCTTTGCTCCAACAGGACTAAAAATGCCGGGCGCAAGCAATACTTCAGGCATGTGGGCATTTCCATTAATTGTAAATTATGAATTAGACATTTTCTTAAAAAACAGAGACAAAACAAAATCATCTCAAAAGGAATGGGAAAAAGCAAAAATAGAAGAAAGAGCCGCCTACATTTCAATTTCATCAGCGGTCGGGGCGACCTATTTCAATGTTGTAAAGGCAGACAAGTTGATTGCTTTACAGAAAGAAATCATCAAAGACAGAAAACAGATTTATGAAATGATGTCAGAAAGAAACAAAGCAGGCCTGACATCCACTGCTGACACTGTCAAAGCGAATAAAGCTTATGTCGCAGCGAAATCAGAACTTTCAGACCTTGAAAAATCAAGATTGACACTGCTTAACAACCTGGCTGTTCTAATCGGAGAAAATCCTTTAAATGCGGATTCGCTAAAGAGAAAAACTTATAACGAAGCAAATTCAATAAAAATACCGGAATCAATCTCAACAGAAATTATTGACCAGCGCCCTGATTATCTGGCGGCAGAAAAAATGGTTGAAAAAGCGGGACTGGACGTTAAGATTGCGAAAAAAGAATTCCTCCCGAGCCTAAATCTTTTAGGGATAATGGCTTTCGGCTCCTCATCGTTTAGCCAAGCATTCAACTGGAGCAACGTTTTCGGAGTTCTTGGCAGTAGCGCTATGCTTAACCTTTTCACAGGCGGAAAAAAAGTCGCTAATTTGAAGTTGAAGAAAAATGCATACGAACAAATTCTCCAAAACTACTACAAAACAAATATCACCGCCATTCAAGAAGTGAATGACGCACTTGTTGCCCTGAGACAGGATGACAAAAAGCTCCAAAACAATATAAATGTTTTGAAGCTTGAAGAAAAAGATTTTGGCTACACAACTGCAAAATATAATCAGGGTCTGATTTCTTATCTTGACTTGCTTCAGAAAAAAGAAAATCTCTTGAGTTTGAACAAACAAGTTGTGTCAGACAAACTTAACTGCAACATTGATTACATAGGTTTGTACAAAGCCACAGGAGCAAAAATCTAGTTTACCTTAAGTATTTTCTGAAAAAGCTTTCAATCCTATCAAAAGGTATTTTATCAGAGTTATCGTACAAATCTACATGGTTTGCACCATCAACAATGAGCAACTCTTTGTTTGCACCTTTGAGTTTTTTGAATGCATCTTCAGAAAAATAGCGGCTGTGAGCCTTTTCACCATGAACAAGAAGAACTGCACTCCTGATTTCATTGCTGTATGAGAGAATCGGCATGTTAATGAACGACAGAGATGATGTCTTGTTCCAGTAACCGTTTGAGTTAATTGAGCGCTTATGAAATCCTCTCGTAGTTTTGTAATACTCATAGTATTCTTTAACGAATTGAGGTTCTTCACCGTTTAATTTTTCAGGCAAACCTGAACTTGGCGCAAAAGTTTCGTTTTTAAAATCAAGAGTTCTTTGTTTATTAAGGTCTTGTTTTAAATCATAACGTGCGTTTTCATCCATCACATCATTATATCCGTTTGCGCTGACACGACTCATATCATACATTGTTATCGTTACTATAGCTTTAATTCGCGTATCCATGGCTGCGGCATTCAAGCCCAAACCACCAAAACCACAAATCCCTATTATTCCTATTTTTTCCGGATCAACATTATTCATATTCGACAGATAATCAACAGCAGCGCTGAAATCCTCGGTATTAATATCAGGAGAAGCGACATTACGGGGTTCACCGCCGCTTTCACCAGTATATGAAGGGTCAAAAGCCAAAGCTAAAAATCCTTTTTCAGCCATAGTTTGTGCATACAATCCTGAGGATTGCTCTTTTACGGCTCCAAAGGGACCGCTCACAGCGATTGCAGGGAATTTGTCAGCAAATTTCTTTTTGGGGATGTACAAATCGCCTGTGAGGACAATTCCATATCTGTTTTTGAATTGGATCTTTTGTATATCGACTGTTGAGCTTTTAGTGAAAGTTTTATCCCAATCACTATTTTTATTATTATTTGCCATTGTCATAAGGTTTCCTCCTGTCATTAATATAAGTATCATTATGCAAGTTAATAATTTTTTCATAAATTCTTTCCTCATTAGATTTTAAGGGCCACAAATTGGTGATCAACGCAATCCAATACAGCGCGTGCATATTCGTCATGTTTCCCGTAAAAAATGTGAGAACCATCCGGAATTAAAACAATTTTGTTCTCATCAGGATGTCTGCAATAAGAATTAATTTTTTCTATAAATTCAAGCGCATCGCCTCCTGTGACACTGTCTTTTCCACCAATTATAAATGAACCGTTTATTTTTATTGCACCGAGCGAATCTGTTTCACCGTCATGACTTAAGACAGGACAGTTTTTAAGATTAGATGCGTTATAAAAATTTAATACAGTTTGTGCGCTGATTGGCGAAAAGCCACCGAACAAATACGGCAGAATGTCATTGCCTCTGCCCTCATCAACGAATTTTTTGGCCATTTCGAGAGAAATATCGATATTTGGCATTACTTTCCACCAATGAGTCAGGTCAACAGGCGCAGTGATAAGAAAAGAATCAACATAATCATCCTGCGTGCTTGCCAGATAATGAATAATCTTGTTTGAACCCAAAGAATGGCCTGCAAGTATTATGTTTTTGAAACCAAGATTTTTTGCATATTTTACATAAGACTCGACATCTTCGTAAACAGCATCAAAATCATTGAAAGCCGTTCCTGAAATTTTTTGTTTTCCTGTGGAAAAGTCTGAATATGAAATGCAAGAAAACGCGTCCATAGCATGCCCAACGATAAAAGCGATATTATTTCGGCTCAACAATTCACCGGTTGCACTCAAAAGGTCGTTTTGAAAAACGTTCGAACAAATTCCGCTCATCATAACAACCACCGTATGCATCGAGTTGTCGCCCCACATCGCGCCTTTGAGTTCGAGTCCTCTTTTAGTATTAACTTTTAATATATTCATAATAAATTGCTCCTTTTACTTCATTATTTACGATATTTTTAAAATAGCAAATACTCATATCAAATATTGTTTTATGCTTGACAGGCATATACAAACGAGATAATCTAAACTTATGGAAATAAGAGTTTTAAAATACTTTCTCGCAGTCGTCAGAGAAGACAGCATAACAAAAGCCGCAAATTCTCTTCATCTCACACAACCAACCTTAACAAGGCAACTCCAGGACCTTGAAAAAGAACTCGGACAAAAACTTTTGATTCGAGGTAAGCATAAAATAACACTCACTGCAGAGGGACTGTTTTTGAGAAAGCGTGCAGAAGAAATTATTGAAATTGTAGAAAAAACAGAGTCAGAATTCCATTGTGCAAAGGATAAAATCAGCGGCGATATTTATATTGGAGGTGGAGAAACTGATTCGATGAAATATCTTGCAGTAATTATGAAAGATTTGCAAACCGAACATCCTGGCATAAAATTCCATATTTACAGCGGAAATGCAGAAGATGTTACAGAAAAATTGGACAAGGGCTTGCTTGATTTTGGGGTATTGATTCAGCCAATCGACCTATCAAAATACGATAACATAAGTCTGCCTGAAAAAGATATCTGGGGCGTTATTATGAGAAAAGACAGTCATCTGGCACAAAAAGATGTGATAAATGTCGAAGATTTAGTCGGGATACCAATTTTAGCCTCACGCCAGATGTCACCAAAATATTCAAAGGATAGCGGATTTCTTGACTGGTTTGGGGACAAGTTTGAAAGTTTGAACATTTGCGCCACATACAATCTTGTTTACAACGCGGCAATAATGGTTAAAGCAGGCATTGGCAATGCAATCACTCTGGACAAACTCACAAACACATCTATAGAAAGTGAAATATGTTTCAGACCATTAAGCCCAAAGCTTGAATCAGGATTGGACGTTGTATGGAAGAAGCAGCAGGTATTTTCACCGGCCGCAAAATTATTTTTGGAAAAACTTCATCAAAATCTCAACCAACAAAATAATACCTCATCAACCCCAACAAGGTAATATAATTTTTCAAATATTTAACTAAAATTAAAAGCATGAAAAATTTGATTATTTTTATAGCTTTAATTTTGATTGCCTCACCCGCATTCGCACAAGAGTGTGATTGTCCTTGCCCTCAGCAAGAACAGGTAATTTCACAGCAGCATCTTTTCGCTGAAAAAGACGCGCCTTGCGACAAAGCAGTAATTACAAATTTGAGAAACATAATCTGCAAAGGTAATGTTTTTAAAATAACATTTGACTGCAAATTCTGGTCAGAAAAGGTTAAAGCAGGCGACAGAGTCAATTTCACAGTGCCTGAAAGTATTTACACACAGGAGGGAACTCTTCTTGTGCCGGCATGTTCTAAAATTGTCGCCACAGTAATCAAAATCGAAAAACAAAGAATCCCAAATAAAAATGCTCGTGTTTATTTAAAATTCGAGTGCCTCCTATTCCCTGACGGAAGTGCAATCGCTATGTCAGCGAAACCTTTCACCAATGATGCAACCTTGAAAGAAGGTCCTTGGATGACAGCAGGAAAACTTGCCGCCTCAACTGTCGGACTCGGCATCGTCGGCGCGGGTGCAGGGACAGGATTCGCATTCATACCAAACCCTGCAAAACTGGGAGTCGGCTTCGCAATAGGAATCCCTGTCGGTTGCACGGTGGGATTAATAACAGGGTTGGTAACCCCGGGTCTTAAGTATCACGCAAAGGCCGGTGAAGCAATAAAAGTAATACTTTGCGACGATTTAAGTTTACCTAAAATGACTTGCCCATGAATTAGAAATTAACTTGATGCAAAATAATAAATTTGAAAACTTCTTAAGAACCGAACCCGGTGATGATATTTTCAAGAAAGCTTCAAAGGTCAACCAAATACTTCAAAGTGGAATAATGACAGGAAACGAAGGCCTTGGAATGATTTCTATGGATAAAGTTCAAGGAGAATACCCGATAAAAGAAAAAAACGGGGATGTTCATTCTGTCATAATGCTGGGTTCGAATTCATATTTGAATTTATCAACTCATCCTGACGTAGTTGATGCCGCACAAAAAGCGCTTGAGAAATTCGGCTACGGAATGGGTGCAGTATCGAATTATGCCGGTATAACGGAAATCCACAGAGAGTTGGAAAAACGCATTTCTGACTTTTACGGGACTGAAGACGCAATCGTTTTTCCAAGCGGATACGGTACAAACGTCGGAGTCATTTCAGCCCTTTGCAACGAAGGTGACGTTATAATCAATGACAGCGCAAATCATTCTTCAATTTTCGACGGTTGCAGACTTTCCGGTGCAGAAATCAAAGTATTTCCTCATTCTGATATGAGAGTTCTCGAAAAAATTCTAAAAAATATCCCTGAAAACAAAAAGGGAAGACTCATAATTACTGATGGTGTGTTTTCTATGGATGGCGACATCGCAAAACTTGATGAAATAACAGAACTGGCTCAAAAATATGACTGCAAAGTTATGGTTGATGACGCTCACGGAGTAGGAATCGTAGGGCCAACAGGAAAAGGTTCTGCGGAATATCACAACGTAATGGACAAAATTGACCTAAACGTTGGAATGTTAAGCAAATCCCCCGGTGGTCTCGGAGGTTACTGTGCAACTTCGAGTGAAATGGTTCAATTCTTAAGACTTTATGCAAGAACATATTTCTTTTCTTCAGCCTTACCTGCACCGATTGCAAGCGGCTTGAATGAAGTTTTTAAGCTGTTCCAAAAAGATGAAGCAGGAAGAGAGATTCTTTGGAAAAAAATTGAATATTTGAAATCGAATCTGAGCGAAGCGGGCTTTGACATAGGCAATTCGCAATCTGCAATAGTACCCGTCATGGTTTATGACGAAGAAAAATTATTCAAAATCCATTCAGAATTAAGAGAAAAAGGGGTTTACACTAATATTGTCACATATCCTGCTGTACGGAGAAAAGAATGCAGATTGAGACTTTGTGCAATGAAAGATTTAAGTTTTGAACAAATCGACAAAGCCATAGAATTGTTAAAAGATATAGATGAAAAATACAAAATTAAAAGAAAATACCCTGGATTGGATTCGAACCAATGACCTACCGCTTAGAAGGCGGTTGCTCTATCCAGCTGAGCTACCAAGGCATTTAATAAAATATTCAATCTATACTTTATTTATAGCATATAAATATTTTCATGCAACTGAATTTTTTCTTTGAATTTAGTACTTTACAAAAAAGTTTTTTTTTATTAATATAAACCTAGTCCAATCATATCTTTAAAAACTCACATGGAGGAGTGCCAGAGCGGTTGATTGGAGCAGTCTTGAAAACTGTCGAACGTGCGAGCGTTCCGTGGGTTCGAATCCCACCTCCTCCTAATTTTAAAGCCTTCACTCTTGTGAAGGCTTTTTGGTATATATTGTATCGTAAGGAGTTAGATTTTCAACGGCTTTTTCAAGTTCGTTCATTATATCTATCCCACAAAATCGGAATTTGTATCAGACAAATTGATAAAATTTATGATCGGTAGACTAAAGTTTACTCGAATACGAACTGATTTAATCTCCTGGACTGTAAGTCAATTTATCCCATTTGTCCCAATTATTAGTTTCAACAGCATCTTTGTACGTGTCAACGATTTTTTGCTGGCGATCAATTGATGTTTCAATTTGAAGCAATTTGGTTTTAAGACTCTGATAACCAGAATCCCCGTTGAGCCAATAATCTATTGGGTTGTGATTACGATATTTATCAACAAATACATCCATTTGAGATAGAGCATCTCGCAAATCTTCTTTTAACTGCTCAAGGTTTTTTTCGTATGCCTGTAATTGTTTTTGTTTAGAATTTTTCTCTGCTCTTGCGTAGCTTTTTGAATCTATATCATAAAATAAGTTTTGAATAAATGCTAGAGGCGTTTTGGGCATTGTTATTAATTTCTCTTTTGAACGCTGAAGTGTACTGTTCCTCAAAGTCTTTTTCTGCAATATTAATTTTATATCCATTAAAAGAAAGCTTATATGGTTGTGATTTACTGATCATTTTAAAATATTCCTTATTGTTAGGTTCAATACATTTAATTTAAAAATAGAAGATAAAAAATGTTGCTAGTGTGTTTGAATTAACACTTTTTAACGCTCGTGTTCTAATCTAGTGTCGCCTTCTCCGCCAGCTCAACGCCGCAGTGCGAGGCTCACCTTTTCAAACGCTACTCCAAAATCTCGCTTACGTTCCTTACCGCGAGATTTTCTCGGACAAATTCAAGGACACAGCCGAAAACATCCTAATAATAACAATTTTTATGGAAAAACCGTTAATTTTAGCGTTAAGAAATCGTTAATTCCGTTAATTTTTCAAATTTGATGGAAGTGCCTCAATTTTAGGCAAAATTACTAATTGCCCAATTCAACCCTATTTGCTTTTAACTGATAAACTACAGTTCGAGTAATTTGTACCGTAAAAAGAGTTGTTACAAAAACCTAAAATATAATTTTGCATAGATGAAGATTCGGACAAAAGACTCGTTTTGAATTTTTTCTTTGCCCTATTTAATACGTTTTCAGCAACTAATTCATTTTGTAAAATTGAGATTGCACATTATACACAAGGTGTTTTTCATTTCTGAGTATATTATAAAGAAGACTTTCATCGTCGCCACCCATAATGAGACTCAACAAATTCAATCCTACAGTGTCCTAGATATTTCCGCTTTTTATAATTTTGTAATCCTTTTGTATTGCTATTTGTTCGTAATTTGTTATTTGAATAAAAAGCTTGTCTCCTTCGGAACAGAAAAATGTTTTTAGAAAACAAAACGTCTTAAGAAATATCATCAGCAATATTTTGGGCGCATTCATTTATTTGTGAAGCTTTAAATTTATCTTTAGCTCTGAAGCCAAAATCGACAAATCACCTGACATAACAACTTCTGCATCCTTATGAACATTTCCGACAATGGTTGTCACCATATTTATTTGTTATCAAAATCAAGTAAATTTTCTTTTCATATTTTCCTACTTATTAGGAACAATTATAGAATTTTTAATATTTAACCGCCACAAGACTTACATTTTATGCCGCCCTTTTTATATGCTTCTGTGCGCTCAATTTTTACACAATTTTTCGTGCAATTTTTTGCCCACTTACAGCCAACTTTATGAACCTTTTTGTTTTGGCTGTTAAAAACGACTGTTTCTGCCGAAACACTCGCCGAGCAAATAACAAAGAGAAAAAAAACATATAATATTTTTTTAAGCATTAAAGACTCCTTTTTCAAAATTATAGCAGTTTATGTATTTTTATAATAGTATATAAAATATGAGTCAAGATTTAAAAAGAACCCTTTCTCTCCCTGACGCGATTTCTATTGTAGCAGGTTCGATGATTGGATGCGGAATATTTATTGTTTCTTCAGATATTGCAAGGCAGGTTAATTCAGGACTTTTGCTGATTTTGGTGTGGATTCTTGCAGGATTTATAACTCTTTGCGGCGGGCTTTCACTTTGTGAATTAGCGTCGAACATCGCAGATGAGGGGGGGCAATATGTTTATTTGAAAAAGATTTTTAATGAAAAAGTCGCATTTTTGTATGGGTGGACACTATTTCTTGTAATCCAAACCGGCACGATTGCGGCTGTTTGCGTCGCTTTTGCAAAATTTTTCGGGCTGCTGGTTCCATACATCAGCAACAGTAATCTTTTGTTGCATATCGGATTTTTTAAGTTTTCAACGCAACAACTTTTTGCAATTTTCACTGTAATCTTCTTGAGTTATCTCAATTCAAGAGGAATCAGATACGGAGTTGTGACACAAAACATTTTCACCGTGACAAAAGTTCTTTCACTTGCTGCAATTGTAATCATAGGATTGCTTTTTGGGTTTCATGCTGACATCTTACAAGCAAACTTCAACATGCCTATACATTTCACTTTTGAAACGGTAAATATAATAGCCGTAGCTATTGTGGGTGCGCTTTTTGCATCGATTACATGGAATAATATAACTTTCATTGCAGGCGAAGTAAAACACCCGCAAAGAAACATTCCAAAGGCTCTTGTTTACGGAGTGGCACTGGTTGTTTCACTTTATTTGCTTATGAATTTGATTTATCTTGGTGTTTTGCCTCTCGAGGCAATGAAAAATGCTCCGCAAGATATTGTCGCAGCGAGAACAATCAGCGAAATTTTCGGGACTCTGGGCAAAGACGTTATTGCAATAATCATAATGATTTCGGCTTTCGGTTGTGCAAACGGAATGATTCTGACCGGTTCAAGAGTTTATTACAAAATGGCAAAAGACCGCGCGTTTTTCAGACCGCTTGCACTTATTAACAGAAAAACAAAAGTTCCCGTAAATTCTCTTTGGGCACAGTGCATTTGGATTTGCATTCTGATTTTATGGGGGAATTACTCTGAACTGCTTGATTTTGTAATCTACGCATCACTCATATTTTATATTATTGTCACGGCAGGAATTTTTGTTTATCGAAGAAAATTTCCGCTTAAAAATAAAAAATTCAGAATAAATAACTTTTTCCCGATTACATTCTTGATTTTTGCAACTTACATTGTGATTTGTTTGTCGATTTACAAGCCTTTATACACAATACCCGGATTACTTATCACAATCGCCGGGATACCTGTGTTCCATCTTTGGAAAAAACAATAATTACCAAAGAATTATTTTTCTTTTAGTGTCAAACAAATTTTCAAGACAATACTTTAACTGCCATAGAGATGAAAAGTTGAATTTTTTATATGCAAAGGAGGGTGCCAT
>CAZIVG010000020.1:0-14984 GCA_964542595.1 uncultured Muribaculaceae bacterium
TTTACTTTAAGGACAAGACAAGAAGGCGATATAATCCAGCCGTTTGGGATGGGTGGAAAAATGAAATTCAAAAAATATCTCATCAATAAAGGTGTAGAAAAATTCAAAAGAAATGATATTATACTTTTATGCAAAGAAAATGAAGTCCTTTGGGCATCAGAAGTGGTTTTGAGTGAAAAACTCCGTTCTAAAGGAGTTCCGACACATATTTTATCGATAGAAAACGGGTAATTTTATGGCAGAAAGAAAAGTTGAAGATTTAAAAATTCTCTTCAGTGAAAAAGAAATCCAAGAAAAAACAAAAGAACTCGCACAAAGAATCAACAATGATTTTGGAGCAAAAGAGGATTTGGTCCTGATTTGCGTTTTGAAAGGTTCGAGTATTTTCTGCTGCGACCTTATGAGACACTTAAAAATGCCTGTACAAGTCGAATTCATAAGGGTTTCAAGTTACGGAAACGCGCAGGCTTCTTCCGGAGCGGTACAGGCGATTGACCTAACACTGCCCAACATTGAAGGTAAAAACGTTTTGATTGTTGAAGACATCGTTGATACAGGTTGCACGATGGAATATTTGACAAACATCATCACCCATGCGCACAAACCAAAAGAACTCAAACTCGTAACGATTTTAAATAAAAAAATAGCACGCAAAACAGCCGTAGAACCTGACTATTACGGTTTTGAAATTGACGACAAGTTCGTCGTCGGCTACGGTCTCGATTACGAAGGCTACATGAGAAATGTCCCATTCATAGGATATTTCGAATCGTAAAAAGAAGTTCTAAACTCCGGAACCGGGAGGCATTTCGATTCGTTTCAGGCGTTTTTCAAGTTTTTTATACCATTTAAGTTTTTGTTTGAAAAGATATTCATAGTCATCTATGTTACCTTTTCGGATATCTTCAAACTGTCTGTCACAAAACTCTTCAAAGCTTTTTTCAAGATTGTGTGTAAGTTCTTTTCTGTCAATATTCTTGTCAGTAAGAACATAAGGTTCACCGATTTCCACAAGGACTTCAGGTTTGTCTTCCCTCAAGAACGGATAATTCACAGCAACAGGAATCAAGTTTATGCCGCCAGCTTTTTTCACAACATTTTGAGCGATATAAGCCATGCCTGTCTGAAATTCAACCGGTCTGTACATCGGGGGACGAATAATCCCCTGAGGAAAAATCCACAAAGAAATATCTTTATCACAAAGCTGTTCAACAGAATACTGCAAAGCTTTCATAGAAGCCTGCGGTGATTTTTTGTTCACGGGGAACGCACCGGCCTTGGCCAAAATGGGAAAACGATTCAATTCCTCAATCATCATACGCAATTTTGAATGAAAAACACGGTTAATAAGATTGTAACCGACTATTCCGTCCCACCAGTTGCAGTGGGGTGCATAAAAAATGTTTGCGTAATCAGGATTTCTTTTCTCATAATTTTTTTCATTCTTAATTTTAAGTGAAAAAAACCTGTTCTCAAGCATGTTGTAGAAAAATTGGTCAGCAACCCATCCCCAAAAACGGCTGTTTTTGGCGGTTCTGAATTTTTCATCCTTGTTCCTGAGTTTAGTCGGAGGAACTTCGGAATATAATTTTTGATTCTCCTTATGAAGCAAGTTATCCAATGTTTTAGAACTCCTTAAACCTATTTTACCCCGTTATCGCTTTTTTTTGAAGAGTTTTAAAAATATTTTTACAATTTAAATTATTTTAGCAATTCAACAGAATGAACGGGCAGCTTTCTCATATTGTCTTTTTTGCCTGCATAAAAATCAAGCCACAATTTTTCTGACACAAACATCTCATCATCATTGCCTATCGTATAGTTGATTTTATACTCCTGTGACTCACTTCTGGACTTTAGTGGTTTTTTCTTTGAGTAAAAACGATGATTAAAGATTTCTTTAGTTTTTTCTTCACTTCTGATTTTTACAATCACAAACAAAGAATTAAAATCATACTTTGAATTATTAGTAATTTTAAATTTTACCTTCAAATTCTTTTTAGTTTTGAATAAATTTTCTTTGAATTTAATTGAAACAATTTCAACTTTTACATCATTTTCGGTAATTACATATCGTTTTTGAAAGTTTTTCATAACTTTCAACTTTTGCTTATAAAGCTCCATCTCAACTTCTTTGCCGCTTTCATAGTAATAACTGATCAAATTCAAAAGAATTTCTTCATAAATATCAAAATTAATTATCCCCGGATCCGTCTTAAATGTTTTTTCCATATAAACGTTAGCCTGCATCGCATCAACATCTTTGTACAAAATAGCAAGCTTATAAAAAAGAAAAGGTGTTTCCTTGTACAACAAAGACGTCTCAAGACTCTCAATTGCGCCGTAAATATTATCATGTTTAAAATCAATGTCAGCAAGTTTGTTGTAACAATCCAAAATACCTTCAACCGCAGTGTCTTTTTTTGATGAAGAAACCTTTTTGTAGAAGAAAAATGCGATTTTATATTGGTTGACAGCGTTTTTGTAATCACCTTTTTCCCATAAAGCATCACCCAAATTCATATAAAAATCACCTTTCGCAACCAAAAGCGGCTTGTGGTCAGTATTTTTAAGTTTTTTCACAATATTCAGTGCTTCTTCCAATTTACCCGTTTTTATGTACAAGTTAGCAAGACCCAGATAAGAACTGTAAACTCCAAACGGTGATTTATTGATGGCTCTTTTGTATTGTTCTTCTGCTTGTTTGTAACTGAACATCAATTCATACAAATTCCCAAGTTTCACATTAAGTTCATAGTCTCCGGGGTTTTTCGCAGCTTCTTGTGCGTATTTTGTAATTAAAAAACCAATCAATTCATTGTCTTTTGTTGTGTTAGAAATTTTTGCAATCATTCGAGCATGCTGTTCGGCGATAATTTTTGAACAACCTGTCGCAATCCCCGCCAATATAAGTGCAACAAGGAGTGCTATAAAAATTGTACGAATATATTCGAGTATTTCTATCTTAGTCATAAATTTCTTGGATTGATACCGATTCTACCCCTTCGATTGTGTTCAATTTTTTGTGAAGCACCTGTATAGGATTTTTGTCACAAATATCGAGTTTAAAACTCATTTTCACCAGTTCTTCCGACGGAGTTGATGCATTTCTTTTAATTTCATAAATCGAATCGAACTTCTCAACAACCGCTGAATAAATCTTTTCGGCTAAAGAAGTTTCAGAGAAAAAAGTTATTTTAAACCTTCTGGGCGTTTTCGAACCTCTATGCAAATAACGCTTTTCAAACATACGAATAAGCACAAGCGTCCCAACAGAAAGACCTGTTGAAACTATCGCAAGTGATGTGAAACCGCATCCGCAAGCCATACCGATACTCGCAGTAATCCATAAAGTCGCAGCAGTAGTCAAGCCATAAATAGAATAGCCGTGACGTAAAACTGTCCCCCCTCCGATAAAACCTATACCGGTAATGATTTGTGCCGCAATTCTGGCGGGGTCAGCCTGCGGGCTATGCGCCATTACGGGGAAAGCATGTATAGAAAGCAAAGTGAACACACAAGAACCGAGACAAACCAACATGTGGGTTCTCAAACCTGCCCATTTGTTCGTGATTTCACGCTCAAAACCTATCGCAAAACCCAAAACAATCGCAAGTAAAATGTCCAATAACATGCCCTTGTCTATAACCAAACTGTCAAAAAAGATTTGTTCCATCGCTGTTTATTTTATCTCATTTTACTCTTCGGATCCAATATGTCCCTTATTGTATCACCTATGAGATTAAAAGATAAGACCGCAATAAAAATTAAAAAACCCGGAGTCAAAAGCCAAGGACGATAAATTATATTCACATATTCTTGAGCCTCTTTGAGCATATTCCCCCAACTGGCGTCAGGCTGTTGAATCCCCAAACCCAAAAAGCTCAAACCCGATTCCGCCAAGATATAAGAAGGCACGCTCAAAGTCATCGCCACAATAACATAACTCAAAGTCTGCGGAAGCAAATGTTTTATGATAATTCGGAGTTTCGATGCGCCGATTGATTCTGCAGCCTGTACAAACTCCTGATTTTTTATAGACAAAACCATACCCCGAACAACCCTTGAAAAGCCAGCCCAGCCTATCAAAGCAAGAATCACGGTTATCAAAGAAAAACGCTGAACACTCGTCATATTCGACGGCAAAATCGCAGCAAGAATTATCAAAAGATAAAAACTCGGAATCGACATTATAGCCTCTGAAACCCTCATCATAAGGTTGTCAGCAAGCCCTCCCAAATACCCCGAAACCCCTCCATAAAGCATTCCGAGGGGGAATGAAATAAACAAAGCCAAAAATCCTATAGTCAAAGAAATTCGCCCGCCAAAAAGAATTCTTGAAAATATATCTCGACCGTTTATGTCCGTCCCCAAAAGAAATAACCTGCCCTCTGGTTCCACCGTTACGAAATGTTTGTCAGAAGGAATAAATCCCAAAAACTTGTATTTTTCGCCTTTTGAAAAGAATTTTAGGTAATATTTTTTGCTTCGATCTAATTTGTAAGAAATTTTTAATTCCTCGGGACTGAAATACCTTTTATAATTGTATGTGTAAGGTTTTGAAAGCTTTCCGTTCTCATCAATTGTAAAAACCTTTGAAGGTGGAACATAGGCCCTGTGGCGATCTGAAAACTCTTTTGAATAAGGTGCGAGAAAGTCCGCAAACAAAATCATCAAATACAAAATCACCAACACCAAAAGTGCTGTCGTTGTATATTTGTCTCTGAAAATTTGAGCAAGCACACTATTTTTTTTCATCAATTCACACTCACTCTCGGATCAACAAATTTCAACAAAATATCAGCAAGCAAATTGCCCGCAACAAGCATTATCGTACCCATCATTAACGAAGCCATAACAAGGTTTATGTCTGATTTCATAACCGCTTCCAAAATTAAACGCCCCAAACCGGGATACTGAAAAACATATTCTGTCAAAGCCGCACCGCTCAAAAGCGAAGCAAATTCAAATCCCAAAAGCGTAATCATAGGGTTGATTGCATTTCTCAAGGCATGCTTATAAACAACTTTATTCTCACTCAGCCCCTTTGCCCGAGCAAATTTCACATAATCAGAACCCAAAACATCCAAAAGGTTTCCTCTCATCTGTCTTTGAAGACCTGACAAAGAAATCGTGAACAAAACCATCACAGGCAAAACAAGGTGATGCGCAATATCTAATGCTTTCTGAAAAGGGTTAAAAGTGGAAAAGTTATAACACGTTAAACCGCCAGTCGGGAACCAACCTGTTTTTACTGCGAAAATAAGTAATAACAACGCAAAGAAAAACGACGGAATCGCCATTCCCACACTCGTTATGACTGTCAAAAGCCTGTCAATCGGTTTTTTCCAATTCAGCGCAGCAAAAATCCCCAACGGAATCCCCACCAGCCAAGTCAAAAGGATTACCACAGAAGTCAAAAGCAGTGTGTTCGGAATCCTTTCCATAAGTTTTGCGCTAACCTTTTCACCGGTTACCGTAACCCCCAAGTCACCCGACACAAAGCTTTTTAGCCAAAGTCCGTATTGAACGATTTTGGGTTTATCGAGACCAAGTCTTTTTTGTTCCGATTTTAAAGTCTCCTGAGAAATTGAAGGATTCAGCCTCAATTCTCCCAGCGGGTCAACAGGACTCATTCGAATTATGAAAAAGCTTATTATCGATACCAAAAATAACAACGGTATCGCCTGCAAAAACCTTTTTAAAATATAAACTAAAATTTGCATACAACCATTTTACAGGACAGTTTGAGTTTTGCAATTAGTTTATTGTCGGATAATATGAACAAATGTAAATACTATCAGGTAAAAACGTTCAAAAATTTTTCTCACGTTTGTTATCACACTATTACAAAAGGAGAGAAACATGAATATTTCACCTATTTCATTTAAAGGTCTTATCACAGTAACTACTGCAACGAATAGCGGAGTAAAAACCGAAGAATACAGAACAACAAAAAAACAAGACGGCGAAATTTTAGCCGCTTTTGTAAAAAACAATGAATCAATCAGAGATTACCAAAACGAAACTACTCACAACCAAAAATCACTTGGCTACGGCAATCTCGATAATGTTTACGGAAAACATACCAAACTTTTCCACGAAACACTCGAATCGATTATAGGAAAAGAAATTAAACAGCCATCCTTAGGTGACTCAAAAGAATTACTCATGGGCGGTCAGACCAAACAGAGCTATAGTTTTTCAAATTATGACAGTTCGTACAACAAAATCTATTACTACGATTCTACAATCAAAAAACCATCAAGCAAAGTTGTTGTTGACCTGATGGAGCCTGAAGAAAGAAAAGAAGCCGCAGTTCAGTCTTACGTTGATATCTCCAACATAGTTGACGGCATGACAAATAATTTCGATGAAAGATTTTATTCAGAACCGACCTTCAACCAAAAATCTGAGGGAGATTTTGCAAAAATAGAAACAGGGCTAAACTCTGTTCTCAGGGCTCTTACCGGAGAATCTGCTCTTAGTCTGCTCTTAAAGGATGCTCCTGAATTTGAGACAAAAACCGAAACTTACAACACTTTTGTAGAGAAATTAAACAAGTTCATGGGCAATGACCCGATTGTAAAAGAAGGACCAAAAGAAGTTAATTTATCCAGCAAGGACAATGATAAACTTCGTGCTGCAATCCATCTTTTAGAAAATATGATGAAATAACTCGATAATTAATAATTCACAAAATTACGATATTGAAGCGCCTGCGCAATGTGGGCGCTTTCTATATTTTCACTGTTTTCCAAATCCGCACTAGGTCTCGCAAGTTTCAAGATCCTATCATAAGCCCTTCCGGAAAGATTGAATTTTGCAATCGCGACCTTCAGAATATTCCCCGCTGTTTCGTTAAGTTTGCAAAAAATCTTAATCGTCTCAGCACTCAATTCAGAATTGGTGAAAATTGAATAATCTTTATATCTTTTAACCTGAATTTCTCTGGCTTTTATTACCCTTTTTCGAATCTCTTGCGAAGATTCTGCTTTCACATTCATATTCAACAACTCTTCTGAAGACAACCTCGGAACTTCGATTTGAATATCAATCCTATCCAAAAGCGGTCCCGAAAGACGTGAACGGTATCTTTGAATCTGAAAATCATTACAGGTGCATTGTTTTTTTGAATCACCCAAATAACCGCAAGGACAAGGATTCATCGCAGCAAGAAGCATAAAATCCGCAGGATATTGAACTCTCGTTTGCGCCCTGGAAATGACAACATCACCATCTTCCAACGGTTGACGCAAAACCTCCAAAACGTTTCTGGGGAATTCAACAATCTCATCCAAAAACAAAACCCCTCTGTGCGCAAGGGTAATTTCACCGGGCCTTGGGTTCGAGCCTCCACCGATTATCCCGACAGAAGAAGCCGTGTGATGGACGGTGCGAAAAGGTCTTTTGTTAATTAAAGGATTTTCTTTTGACAAAAGCCCTGAGACACTGTAAATTTTCGTCAATTCAATTGCTTCTTCAAGTTCCAAAGGAGGCAAAATCGAAGCAAAACTCTTAGACAAAAGCGTTTTCCCCGAACCCGGAGGACCCATCATCAAAATATTATGACCACCGGCAGCCGCAATCTCTAAAGCCTTTTTGGCCTTCATTTGTCCTTTGATATCCTTAAAATCAAATTCAAAATGAGAATTCGTATAGTCGTTTAAATAGTCCTTAATATCAATTTCGCAAAAATCCAAGTCTTTTTTATTCGAACTCTCCAAAGCAAAATGCGCTGCAACCTCCGCAAGATTGTCAGCATAAAGAACTTTCACACCCTGAACGAGAGCCGCCTCTCTGGCGTTCTCACGAGGCACAACAACCTGCTTAACTCCAAAATCCTTCAACCCCGAAACAATCGGTAAAATACCGTTCACTGCTCTTAAAGAACCGTCAAGGGATAACTCTCCGAGAAAAGCCGACTCTTTCATCAAAGCTTCATCTATCAATCCGTCGCGTGCCAAAATCCCCATAGCTATGGGCAAATCATAATTTGAGCCTTCTTTTTTTATATCTGCAGGCGCAAGGTTTATCACAACTTTTTGATTAGGAAAAGTAAAACCTGCATTTTTTATCGCAGAACGGACTCTTTCCTTTGCCTCAGAAACCGCCGTGTCCGGCAATCCGACAATAACCACGGCAGGGATAGACTGAACAAAATCAACCTCGACAAGAATCTTGTGCGAGTCAATCCCGATAACTGTTGATGTAATAACCTGAGATACCATAAACTTTATATTAGCATAAAACGCTGATATTACATAAATGTAAAACTTAGTCCTGTGCGAGAGACCTGAGAGCCTCTTTCAGAATTTCTTCGGCACTGTCTTGTTTTGCAGCCATATTGAGAGCAAATTTTATCGCACTCTTCGCCTCTTGAATCGAATAACCCAAAGACAAAAGCACTGCCTGGGCCTCTGTAACTGCTTCAGTGGAGACTTCTGCCTCGTCAGAAATGTCTGAAACATCAACAGGAGCGGTTTTTTGCCAATTTATTAATTTGTCTTTCAATTCCAGAATAATTTTTTGAGCAAGTTTCGGCCCAACACCCTTTGCTCTCGAAAGTTCTTTGTAATCACCTCTTATGACCACAGAAATCAAGTCATAACCCGAAAATTCATCCAACAAAACCAGTGCGACTTTCATCCCGACCCCTGAAACGCTCAACAAGATATTAAAAATGTCTCGATCTTCCTTATTCAAAAACCCGCAAAGCAGCATCGCATCTTCTCTGTGAATCATTGTTGTATAAACTTTTACCTGAGAATTCTCTTCCCCTGCGAGGTTCAACGTCCGAAGCGTCGTATTGATTGCATAGCCCATGTTGTTGTTCTCGACAATAATCATCGCGCCTTTCGCCCCTGAAGGCTGCTTTGAAACCAACGCACCTTTTATGTAATCAATCATAAGATTTCCTTTTTAAGTCTTTCAACCATTTCAATATCTTCTTCAGGTTTTTGACCGACTGTCGTAAGATAATTCCCAATCATCAGCCCCTCAACACAAGTTTTAAGAGCAAGTTCCTGATTTTCGCGAGAAAGTCTCATTCTTCCGCCACAAAAACGTAAAACCGAATTCGGATTCGCAATTTTGAAAATCGCAAGAGTTCTCAAAACATTTTCTTCATCGATTTTATCCAAATAACCTTCGAACGGAGTGTTCGGAATCGGCATGAGAATGTTAATCGGAATCGATTCGGGTTGAATTTCCGAAAGTTCGAGCGCCATTTCCACACGCTGCTCAACCGTTTCGCCCATCCCCAAAATCACACCGCAGCAAAGTTCCATGCCATATTTTTTCACGAGTTTACACGTATTCACACGCTCCTCAAAAGAATGTGTTGTGCAAACCTCGCCGTAATAAGAACGACAAGTGTTAATATTGTGATGAAAACGCCTCAAGCCTGATTCGGCAAGCCTTTTCGCCTGTTCTTCATTCAAAATCCCAATCGAAGCGCAACTTTTCAGGCCCTCGATTTTGTTGATTTCTTCAATCATTTCAAGCATTTTGTCAAAATCACTTTCATCAGGCGTTTTTCCTGATGTCACAATCGCAAATCTCGACGCATGATTTTCCTGCGATTCCAACGCAGAGTTTCTCACAGCCTCGATTTCTACCAACGGAAAAGATTCTATTTCTGTATTGTAATGAGAGCTTTGAGCGCAGTATTTGCAGTTTTGAGAGCACTTTCCATTCCTTGCGTTAATCAAAGAACAGAACTCAACGTTGTTTCTTATAAGTTTAGAAGAAATTGTCAAAAGTTCTTCTAAATTAAGATTATAAAGCCGTAATAATTCTTGTTTTTCCATAAAACAATAATATAACAAAAACCACTAAATCTTAACTTCGATTTCGAAAAACCTATCCCAAGGATAAGAATATTCAGTGTTTTCAAGGTTCATATCGAATTTTTCACCGAGCTTTTTCTCAAAAGATTGCATCGATTTTTTCAACTCTTCAACACTTACCCCCGAAAGATAGTTTTTCAAATGCTTTCGGACATTCGCCTGATAAGCCCAATCATCCAAAAAACGCACTGCCTGAACTTCTTTAAAAGCCTGAGAATCGGGCTTCATCGCCAAAAACTTTACCAAAGCACAGCACAAAACACTCCCAAGTGTATTTCCTGTCGTATTCCAACCCGCATAACCGAAAAAACTTTCCCAATCGATTTTTTTCTCAAAAAGTCTTTCTACAAAAGCGTTGTCCGAGCCATTTGCGTTCAAAATATCCGCAATTAAAAATGGTTTTTCAGGCAGTTGAAAATCGCCGCCAAAACCCTCAACATCAACACCCATAATCAATTCGCCTTGTTGTTCTCTAAAGTTATTCACAACAAGAACTATATCCGCATCTTCGATTTTGGCTTCTTTTTCCGCCAAAACAGCGCCCGCAAGTTCAATTTGGCCTTTCACCGATTCATAAACCGAAACATCTTCATATTTCGAAATCTGCCCGACAAAATCAGGCTGTGTGAAAATCGGCAAAATCTTCACGACTTTGCCTTCGACTGCCGCCTCATCCGTCAACGCCCTGCTCAAAAGGCTCAAAGGAATTTCATCGGCACCTGTTTTCACCATTGCGCAAAGATTTTCATTATCGATTATACCTTGAAATTCTTTTGCCTCTTTAACATTCAGCCCGAATTGCGCACAGTCGTCTTTTGAAAAAACCAAAGTTTTAAAGAAATTGTCTCTCGTCCAATCCAAATACAATTTGTTAATCTCAAAGTTTCTTTGTCTTGTCGCCAAATAATCTTTCACGATTTCATCAGGCACATCAGCCGTTGCAGAACCGTTTTTGTGAAAATCAAACGAATACTGAAAAAGCTTTTCTCCATAAAGGCTCCAGTACTCTTTTTCCTCTTCATTAACGTTATTATTCGAAATTCTCATTACGCTAGAAAAAGCGTAAACCTGCGCCCCTTTTGATTCTAATATTTTTTTAAGCTTTTCTACACGAGATTTAATTTCCTCGAAACTGTCCGTTGAACGCCTCGAAGGAACAAGTCCTCCATGGGCAATCGTGTCCAGCGAAACAATAACTTTGTCAACCTTTTCAAGATTTTCGAGCCAATTCAGAATAGCGTCGATATTTGCAGCCTTTTTTAAATCACCCAAAAAACTTCTTTCAGGCAGCATTAAATTCAAACAGGAATCAATCTTAGCAATTTGCTCCGCCAGAGTGTAACAAACCGGTCTGTTGTCAATTGGTATAAAAGCTATATTCAAGACGTTTTGTCCCATGCTGTTCCGCTTATTAATCCGTTTTTACATTCGCAAACTGATTGGCACGAGAAATTCCGACTTTTCCTGAACGCACAAGTTCTCTGATTCCGATGGGCTTCAAAAGTTCAATCAGAGAGCGGATTTGGCGTTCATCGCCCAAAGCTTCCAAAGTATAAGTTCTTTGAGTAACATCTATGATTTTTGCGCCGAAAATCTCTGCAATCCTTAAAATTTCAGAACGGTCTTCATCTTTTGCAACGACTTTGCAAAGAATCAATTCACGCTCAATAGAATCCACATCAGCCAAATCAACAACTTTAATAATCGGTATCAACCTGTTGAGTTGTTTTGTGATTTGTTCAATAACGTCTCTGTCACCGCTAGTCACAATTGTTAATCTTGAAAAATCAGGATCTTGAGTCTTTGCTGCTGTGACGCTTTCAATGCTGTATCCACGGCCTGAAAAAAGCCCGCTGACTCTTGAAAGGATACCGGCCTCGTCTTTAACCAAAACTGAGATTATATGAGTTTTATTCATCTTTATTTCCTATCTAATCTAGTGTCATCTTCTCCGTCTCTTCAAAAGAGCCGTATCCGATTCACCTTTTCGGGCTGATTAATTTATCGGGCAGTCATTTGAAAGAAGAATTTTGTTAAGCGGATTTCCTGCGAGCACCCATGGATAAACCATTTCATACTCATCCACAACAAAATCAATAAACACAGGCTGTCTGCATTCAATCGCTTCTTTCAAAACCGATTCGATTTCTTCTTCTCTCGTGACCCTAAAGCCTTTTGCACCATAGGCCTCCGCAACCTTAACAAAATCAGGCCCCATAAGTTTTGTTTCGGAATAATGTTTGTCATAAAGCTTTTCTTGCCACTGACGGACCATCCCCAAATAACCGTTATTAATAATCACATTGATGACAGGAACGTTGTATTCCACGCAGGTCGCCAATTCCTGGATATTCATCTGAATCGAACCGTCACCTGCAACGTTTATAACAACCTTGTCCTTCATCGCAATCGAAGCACCCATAGCCGCAGGGAATCCAAAGCCCATTGTGCCCAAACCGCCTGAAGTCAAGAACCTTCTGGGTTTTTCAAACTTATAAAGCTGTGCAGTCCACATCTGATGCTGTCCGACTTCGGTTGTAATTATCGCATCCATGTCTTTTGTATAGTCATAAAGCTTTTGAAGCACGACTTGTGAACTCAATTTACAATCAGGAACACGAAGTTCAGGGCGTTTATTCTTCCAGTCATTAATCTGCTCAAGCCAGGTTTGTTTTACATCACGGTTGATTTCATAATTGTTTTCATCAAACTCTTTCAACATAGCTGTCATGACATTTTTTGCATCCCCGATGATAGGAATATCGATTTTTACGTTTTTATTGATAGAACAAGGGTCAATATCGACATGGATAATTTGCGCATCTTTAGCAAAACGCTTCAAACAGCCTGTAATTCTGTCGTTAAACCTTGTACCGATAGCGAAAAGCACATCACAATTCGTCACTGCATGGTTTGCCCAGAAATTTCCGTGCATGCCAAGCATACCGAGTGATTGAGGATGGCTTTCGGGGAAAGTTCCTTTTGCCATAAGCGTATTTGTTACAGGAACGTTAAGTTTTTCTGCAAGTTGAAGCAATTCCTGTGTCGCCTCAGAAATGACAATCCCACCACCTGTAATAATAACCGGTCTTTCTGCTTCGCAAAGAAGTTCAAGTGCTTTTGAAACCTGTTTCGGGTGGCCGTTATAATTCGGGTTATAGCCGGGAAGTTTAACCGTTTCCGGCCAAACAAAATTAGCTTTCGCACTTAAAATATCTTTTGGCATATCCACAACAACCGGACCGGGTTTCCCCGTAGTCGCAATGTGGAAAGCCTCTTTAATAACCTTTGGTAAATCTTTAACATCTTTCACAAGATAATTGTGTTTACAGCAAGAACGAGTAATACCAATGATATCCGCCTCTTGGAACGCATCATTCCCAATTTGTGAAGAACCCACCTGACCGGTAAAAACAACGAGCGGATAGCCGTCGTAATAAGCATTCGCAATCCCTGTAATCGCGTTCGTTGCGCCCGGGCCTGATGTAACCAAGGCAACGCCGCACTTTCCTGTTACACGAGCATAACCCTCTGCTGCGTGGATTGCAGCCTGTTCATGACGAACGAGATAATGCTTGATTTCAGGGCAATGATACAATGCCTCATAAATCGTTAGGATTACTCCGCCGGGGTAGCCGAATATTTCATCAACGCCTTCTTTTTTCAAACACTCGAGAAAAATTTGTGCGCCATTGAGTTTGTTTGTCTTTTGTTCCGTTTCGGTCATCAATAATGCTCCAACTAAATAAATTATAAGTATATTCTAGCAGTTTTTTAATATTTTTAAAAGAAATGATTCAAAAGGTTAACAAAAACGGGCAAAAACAGAAATAATGTTCTGTTTATTCCATTCACAATCGATTTTCGTTATTTTGCTTTCCAAAATTTCAAAGCCTAAACCCAGAAGCATTTTTTCTGTTGACTTTTGCGTAAAATAATTTATATGTTCTGACATCAAAGGCTTTTTCAACTTTAAATTCTTAAAAAACTGAAGAAATAATATCCGCAGGGAAAAATATTTATTAAACAAAAAATCAAAATACGACAAATTGTTTTTATAAAAAGGGGAGTCAAACGGCAATTCCAAATAAAAATAACCGTCATTTTTCAAATATTTTTTAATATCATCAATAATTTCAAACGGATTTGCTACATGTTCCAAAACGTGGCAGCACATCACAAAATCAAATTTTCTGTCATTTAATTCATCTTTTGACAAAGCGATCACACCATCAACCGTTTCAATCCCCGAAATGTCATAAACATACTTTGCTGCCGACAACTCTTCCGGAATAAAAACTCCCGTGTCACCACCAAAATCAAGAACAGATTCAATTTCAGAAAGATTAGTATGTTTTTTTAATATTTCTGTCAAATTCTTGTTTCTGTTTTTGATTTCTTTTTGATTCTTGCCGATTAATTCATTTATTTCTGCTGAATACCAAATATCATATTTTTGACGTTGTTTTTGGTAATCTGCATTTCTGTAACCACTGTATAATTTTTCACACTCTTCGTTGCTCAATCTCTTTGAAAAATAAGCAAAACCGCATTCTCGACAATGAATAAGTGTCGTTTCCCTTTCACATGAACTGATTCTTTCTGCGAGAAATTCACCCGTTAACGCAGGGACCGTTTCCACATTATCAGTCTTACAAAGGAGGCATGCGCTCATTTTTTCTCCTTAATAAGACAAAAATCAATATCACAGTGGTTTTTGCATGGTAAGTTGCATATCAAGTTTTCTTTGTTCAAGACCAGTTCATTGTTAAAAACATTACCCAAAAACTTGTTCTGAAGAAGAGACTCCTTTTTTACATACATTTTTCTTGATGCAGAATACTTATAGTCCATCATTCCCGAGCAAACGCTTATATCACCATTAGGCATTAAATTGTAAAAATTTCTTCCCGCTGAGCAAATTTTAGAAGTATTTGTTTTTTCTAAAAATAAAGGCTTACTTCTTTTTCTATCCTCTGAAATATATTTTTTAAGCAAAATCCATTGTTCCTGATTATACACAAAATCATCATCGATATATGGATCAACATGAAATTCCATTTTATTTTCACTAAAAGTTTTTGACATTTCGCTCAAAATCGGAATATTTTCAGGAGTTGCAACAACATTAAC
>CAZIVG010000021.1:0-14336 GCA_964542595.1 uncultured Muribaculaceae bacterium
AATATAACGAACACAAACTTCTGAATCCTGCATCAGCACAAAAAGTTTTTACAACAAGAAGTGCTTACAAACAACTGGGTGCGGAATACACGTATAAAACAGCTGCGTTCATAGATAAAAATGGAAACTTATACATAAAACTCTCCGGAGATCCTTCACTTACAGACAGTGCATTGAAAAACCTTTTGCTTCAAGTGAAAGAAAATTACAAAACCCCGATTTCTGATATAGTTGTTGATGCATCTGTTCTGGATAACAAACAGTGGGGAATAGGCTGGATGTGGGATGATGACACAAATTCATATCTTCCAAAATATTCACCATTTTCTGTCAATGAAAACAAAATTGAAGTAGTACTTGACCCCGGAAAAAACGGAAGAATGCCTGAAATTAAGAATAAAAGTGCTTACTCAATGACACTTGTGAATTATTTGAAAAATGGTGAATCAGACTTTGTGAAACTCGATAGAATCCCTTGGCAGACAGGTGACTTAACTTATATTTCCGGAACTCTTAAAAACCCTTCTAAGATAAAACTTCCCGTTGATTCACCGGAGAGGCACTTTTTTAACGTTTTGAACGAAGCCGCATCAAGCGCAAAACTCAAATACAACGGGACAATAAAAACCGCACCTGTGCCAAAAGGAGCGGAAAAGATTGCAGAAGTCAGCAGCCAGCCGCTTTATAACTTGGCATCAAATACTTTAAAAACAAGCAATAACTTCTATTCGGAAATGATTTTCAAAACAGCATCTGCAAAACAAGACAAGACGCCCGGCTCAACAGAAGATTCAATTGAATTGTTTAAAAAATATTACTCGAACATAAAATCAGACACCCCCTTAATCGTTGATGCTTGCGGAATTTCCAGAAATGACTTAATAAGTGTAGATTGGATGACCGAAGCCCTTAATAAAATAGCAAAGGAAGATGATTTTGAGCAATTCATAACACTTCTTCCAAAACCAATTGAGGGAACACTCTCAGACAGATTATTAGATATAAGCTTAAAGCTCAGGGCAAAAACAGGCACCGCAAGCGGAGTGAGTTCTCTCGTGGGATACATTGAAACAAAATCAGGTAAAACTTATAGCTTTGCAATAATTATTGAAAACTTTACTGTCTCAGTTACGGAGATAAAACAACTTGAAGATAGCATTGTGAGAGAAATTTTAAAAATCTAGGCTACATATTTAGACCAAATACATTAGGTCAATTATAATAAAATAAGATATAATCAAAGTAATGAGTTGATTTGTCATAAAAAATCATTAAATAATAATTAAAAAAGGATATAGAGGTATGAAATTGAAGAAATTATTATTAAGTCTGGTATTAGTAGGTTTTGCGGTAGCACAAACAGCGAGCTTTGCAGCAAATGTTTCTGACTCCGCGATCAGAATGTTAGTAAGCAAATATAAGGCACATAACTATCTTGGCTGCATACAAGATTCGGAAACAATCTTAAAGACAAATCCTTCTAACGTTTTTGCGCTTTACTACAAAGGCCTCGCATACACTCAACTGGGCAAAAAAGAGGAAGCAATTGAAACATTTGAAAAAGTAAAAACGCTTAACACAAGCTCCCAACTTACGCAGTATGCAACAAAAGGAATAGCATGCTTAAATAACTCTGAAGAATGCAGAGCCGGTGACTCAAATGAATTGGATGCATTTATTAAGTCAAACAAATTTTACGACCAATCTGTTCAAACAGAGGTCAACAAGAAAAAACTCGAAAGAATTAAAGAGAATATTAACGATGAGTTGGCACCTAAAAAATCTGAAGCAGAAGCAATGCCAACGAATGATGAAATTGCTCAGGCTGTTAAAACGCTTGCTAAAATAGGATTGAACCCTATGGCTAATCAAGCAACGGGTGGTATGTATGCCCAAAATCCTGAAATGATGCAGATGAACATGCTTCTTGGCAACAATTCTAACCATCAAAACAACTCCATGGACATGATCCAAATGTTGATGATGAACCAAAACGGAAAACAAAACATTTCACCTGAACTTATCCAAACAATGATGATGAGTCAGATGAATCCTGATTTTTCAAATAATACGTACTAAGAGAGATAAAAAAGACTTGGCGAGGAAAAATGAATCTTACAACTACAAAATTCGGAGAAATCAAAATAGATGATAATCTTGTATTTGAATTTCTCGAGCCTATTATAGGCTATGATCACCTAAAAAAGTATGTTCTGGTTGAACATTCTGAAAACTCGGCTTTCAAATGGCTACAATCGCTTGAAGACGGCACATTGGCATTTCCGGTGACGTCGCCTGCGTTTTTCGATATAGATTACCAATTCGAAATACCGACTGAAAAGGCAGAACTTATCAATCTAAACTCAGTTGATTCACTGATTTCGCTTAATATTGTAACTATTCCGCAAACAAATCCAAGAATGGCCACGATTAATTTACTGGCGCCGATAATAATCAATGCGGCTACGAAACAAGGAATGCAGATTGTTTTGTCGAATTCAAATTATCCTGTGAAACAGCCGTTATTTAAAGATTGATAGGAGAGACAAATGTTAGTATTAGCCAGAAAAGTAGGCGAGAAAATTATATTAAACGATAATATAGAAATTATCGTGCTCGATTCTAACCAAAATACAGTCAGAATCGGAATTAATGCACCAAAAAGTGTTTCTGTTTACAGAGAAGAGTTGTACAAGGAAATTAAATCAGCAAACATAAGCAGTAACGATGTCTCAACAACATCAATCAGTGAATTGCACAACATCATTAAAGAAAGAAAAAATACATTTGTTTCTTCAAATTTTGATAACCTTACAAACAAATTGAGCAATGAATAAACAAGATTTATTTACGGAATTTTTCAAGAATAAAAACTATGGCAACTTAAAATCGCTTTTGAAAGATTCCGCTTCTTGCTTTGAAAAAGAATATTTGGCTCGTATTTATTTTGAAGAAGGTGACTTCAAAACGGCCTCTGAGATTTTTAAAGATGCAGGCATGCTCTATGAATGCGGAAGATGTGAACTCTTACAAGGCAATTTGGAACAAGCAAAAGAAATTTGGTCTTCAATAAAAACAGACTCACCGCCGATTCTTTGGGGACGCTCACTTTTAGAATTTATAAATCTTTATGTGATAAATGTGCCTTCATTCTTCCAAATTCGGGCTTTTTTGGAGGTTGACCTCGATGCAATGTTAAAAGCAGGCTTGCTTAACTATTGCGAAAACATTGTCAATGGGGCGCACCTTTTAGCATTAAACAATCAAGAAAGTTACAAGTTTATAGGCAGAGTTTTTATAAACAATAATTATTACGATTTAGCCGAATTGTTTCTACAAAAAGCAAAAGAGGTCTGCTATGTTGATGCGGAAGTTCATTATCTTTTGGCTAAATATTTTATTCACAATAAAGATACCGCTCAAGCCAAAAAGTCGCTAGAAATAGCAATTGACAAGGGTTTTGGCTATTTTCCAGCAAGAAAACTGCTTGAAGAAATAAAAAATAAATCACTAAACATATAAAATTAAGTTGAAACAAACCCATGTTATGGGGTAAAATAAGTATATAAATATACACGGACAGGAGTTACTAATGTTTGAACGTTTTACAGAGAAAGCGATAAAAGTAATCATGCTTGCCCAAGAAGAGGCAAGAAGGTTGGGTCATAACTTTGTCGGCACAGAACAAGTTTTGCTTGGTCTAATCGGCGAGGGAACCGGTGTTGCTTCAAAAACACTTAAATCAATGGGCATAACACTCAAAGACGCACGCGCAGAAGTTGAAAAAATCATCGGACGCGGCTCGGGATTTGTTGCGGTTGAGATTCCATTCACCCCCAGAGCAAAAAGAGTTCTTGAATTGTCATGGGACGAAGCAAGACAACTCGGCCACAATTACATCGGAACAGAACACTTGCTTCTCGGTTTAATCAGAGAAGGTGAAGGTGTTGCTGCAAGAGTGCTCGAAAACCTGGGAGTTGACCTTAACAAAGTAAGAAGTAATGTAATAAAAATGCTCGGAGAAACAAAACCTGCGGCACAAACTGCCACTGCCGGATCACCATCAGGCGGAAAAACCAAAACTCCGTCTTTGGATGAATTCGGTACAGATTTGACTCTTGCTGCACAAGAACAACGTCTCGACCCTGTCGTTGGCAGAGAACAAGAAATCGAGCGTGTCATTCAAATCCTTGCAAGAAGAACGAAAAACAACCCTGTTCTAATCGGTGAACCGGGGGTTGGTAAAACAGCAGTTGCAGAAGGACTCGCTATCAGAATCGTAAATTCTGATGTTCCGGATATCCTTGAGGGCAAAAAAATCATTCAACTTGATATGGGTCTTCTCGTTGCAGGCACAAAATACAGAGGTGAGTTTGAAGAACGTCTTAAAAAAATCATGGACGAAATCAGACAAGCGGGAAATGTTATCCTCGTAATTGATGAAATGCACACACTTATAGGTGCAGGTGCCGCCGAAGGCGCAATCGACGCAGCAAACATCTTGAAACCGGCTCTTTCCAGAGGAGAAATTCAAGTCATCGGTGCAACTACTTTGGACGAATACAGAAAATACGTCGAAAAAGATGCTGCTCTTGAAAGAAGATTCCAGCCTGTAGTAATCGATGAGCCGTCTGTTGACGAGTCAATTGAGATTATCAGAGGGTTGAAGCCAAAATATGAAGAACACCACAGATTAAAAATCTCTGATGAATCAATCATCGCAGCGGTTTCGCTTTCTGACAAATATATTACAGACCGATTCCTTCCGGACAAGGCTATCGATATTATCGATGAAGCAAGTTCAAAAGTACGCTTGAATGTCAGTTCCTTGCCGCCGGAAGGAAAAGAAATCGAGAAAGAATTGAAAAGCATCATCAAACAAAAAGAAGATGCTATCCGTAATCAGGAGTTTGAACATGCCTCAAACCTCAGAGACAAGGAAGCTGATTTAAAAGAAAAAATCAGAGAAATGTCTCAGCAGTGGAAAGAGGCACATGATGCAAACAAACCTGTTGTGACATCTGAACACGTTGCAGAAGTAGTTAGCACAATGACCGGTATTCCTACAACAAAAATCACTGAAAAAGAGTCTGAAAGACTTTTGAAACTAGAAGATACTCTTCACGAAAGATTAATCGGGCAAGATCAAGCCGTTGTATCGCTTTCTAAGGCAATCAGACGTGCGCGTGTCGGTTTAAAAGCACCTAACAGACCTATCGGAAGCTTTATTTTTGCAGGTCCCACAGGGGTGGGTAAAACCGAGTTAGCAAAAGCACTCGCTGAAGCAGTTTTCGGCTCAGAAGATAACATGATAAGAGTCGATATGTCAGAATTTATGGAAAAACATTCTACATCAAAACTCATCGGTTCTCCTCCGGGCTATGTTGGTTATGATGACGGTGGTCACCTGACTGAAACTATCCGAAAAAAACCCTACTCAGTGGTTCTTTTCGACGAAATCGAAAAAGCTCATCCTGACGTATTTAACATAATGCTCCAAATACTTGATGACGGAAGGTTGACTGATGCAAAAGGCAGACACATCAACTTCAAAAATACAATCATCATTATGACTTCAAACGTTGGTGCGTCGATGATTACAACCACATCAAAACTAGGCTTTGCTGTTTCTAACGATGTTTCGAAAGACAAATACGAGCACCTCAAAGATACAGTTATGGAAGAAATGAAAAAGTCATTCAGACCTGAATTCCTTAACAGAATCGACGACATTATCGTATTCTCTCATCTCAGCAAACCTGAAATCAGAGAAATCGTTGATCTTATGTTCAAAGACCTCGTAAAGCGTATTCAGTCACACGACTTTACAATTGAGGTTTCTGATGAGGTTAAAGACTATCTGGCAGACGAGGGTTACTCGGAAGCCTATGGCGCAAGACCTTTGAGACGTGTCATTCAAAAGAAAATTGAAGATACTCTTGCAGAAGAAATACTTAACGGAAAATATAAAGCAGGTGACGCAATTTCCGCAAAACTCGAGGAGAAAAAGATTGTCTTTGAGAAAGTCGGAGCAAGCGACGAATCAAAAGATAAAACAGAAGAAGCGGAAGCCGCAAAATAAAACAAGAAAAAGGAAGCAAAGAGCTTCCTTTTTTTAGTTATACAATTTCACTCCTGTGTCAGAATAATATCTATCCAGAGCTGCATTTTTTGAATCAAAATCAATTAAACTCATTTGCGCTGTATCGAATAGGTACTTCTTGCCATCAGGAAGTGTTACTTCGTTCCAAATGTGATTTCCTACGGAACCGGCATCACTTTTGTGACAGCCTCTGACGATAGACATATTTAAGCCTACTTCATCAGCAAGAACTTTCGCGGTAAGAGATTTTTGACGGCAAACACCTGCACCGCTTGATATTATATCACCCAGTTTCATCGGGATAGCTAAAAGTTCATTGGCTTTTGCTGCTGAATTTTTAACACGATAAATCTCGTTAACAAAAGTGTAAAGGGTTTTAACTCTTTCGTCATAAGTCATATAAGGATTTCTATCAAAGACTTCTCTAAGCTGTTTTATAGTGTCGTTAAGGATTTTGTCATTTGCTTTATCAACAACAGCTATTTCTCTGTATTGAGTATAACCAGAGGAATACTTACCGCTTTTGTCAAACTCCAGACTGCGGCCTCCGTCGCAAAAGCCGTTCGGGACCCTGTCATCCAACCTTGAATTAATATTGTATTGTCTGGTAGCATTATATGCCTCATCACTAAATGGCTTAATTTTTGTTTCCTGAGGCATAACAAAACCTTTAGTTTTCCAAGGCAAGAAGTCAAAATCACTTTTTTTGATAATTTTTTTCAGCCAAATACCTACATTTGGAGAGTCAATCCCGAGTTTCTGCTGTTCTTTAAGAATTAATTCTTGCAACTTTTTAAACTCACTGACAGATGAGCCTGAAGACGCTTGATTCAAAAAGTAAGTGTAAAGCCCGTTAATACCATCTTTTTTGTAAACATCGAATAAACCTTTAATTTTTAAATCTTTAAAAAATGTTTCCATGTTTTGTGCTGAGTCAGTATATTTTTTATATTCATAAAGCCCTTGAAAGTTGTGACAGACTTCCCCAAAGTCATTTAGTTCCGAAACCACAACTTTGAGAGGTTTTCCGTCATAGAGCTTTTTTAAAGCATCTCTGTTTTGAATAATAATCGAGTCGCACTCATTAAGCGCTCTTGGAGTTATAGAAATCGGCAAAGAAACATCATGAAGAGTTTTTCCAAGCCTGGCCTCACTTTTAAAGACAGAACCCATTAACCTTGAACCGACTTTTGAATAATCCATAATTATATACCTATAACAATAACCTTATCTATATAAAAACGAATTAGATTGAGAAATTGCCAGACATATTAATCAGATAGTTTGTAAGCCATCAAAAGACCTGCAGGCAAATCCAAAACCTGCGATTGAAAACGTTTATCGGCAGCAACAGCAGCAAGAAAATCCTCAACTTTAGCTGCGTGTGAGGTAACATTATCAGCCAAAAGAATCGAACCCTTTGGGAGTTTGTCTTTCAACATATTGAAGTATTCAATGTATTCCGGCTTGCACGCGTCAATAAAAACAAAATCAGGGACAAAATCCAGTTCTTTCAAAATTTCTCTGGCAGAACCTTGTAAAAAAGTCACATGGTCAGACAAACCGCATTTCTCAATGTTTTCACGCGCAATTGACTGTCTTTTTTCATAAAATTCAATTGTTGAAAGACGCCCACTCACACCGGATTCCTTTAATGCATCAGCAATCCAAAGAGCTGAATAGCCGTTAGAAGTACCGATTTCAAGAACTCTTTCGGCACCTGAAATCTTAATCAACATACTTATGAACTCAGCAGTTTGTCTTGAAATATTCCAAAATTCAGTTTGCGTTTTCTCCAATTCAGCAGCTACAGCCAGCGAAGTTTCGTTCATTAATTCAACCTCTTATTAATCAATTTTAAATCGTTGATGTACAAAGGCGTTGAAACAGTTTGAAGAACAGAATTCGTTTTCATATCATAAACGTAATATTTCTTTTCAGTGACGTTAGTAATCAAAAGCAAGTTCGAATTCGAAACGGGCACAAGTTTTTTTGTAAATCCGTTTTGCGGAAGCTTTAACGTTGTTTTCATTGAGTAATCATCAAGCTTGAAGACATCCAGTTCATTAGAACCGCATAAAATATAAATTGAATCATCTTTCAAATACATATCGACAGGTTTGTCCGCAACCGGTTGATTGTAAATTATATCTTGAATGACAGTATCAATCACTTGCAGTTCATTTTTAGTTCTTGAAAGCAGATATATATTTGACCCTTTTATAAAGATTTTTGAAACATTTGAAGCGTTATAAATGAATTTATTTGTGTACATTTCGTCAAGAGTAAGGGTATAAATATCACCCGTATTTTTGTCGATATAAGCAATTTCCTTGTCATCAGGGCTAAGAACAATATTTTTCGGATACCCTTTAATCTTAATTTTCTCAACAAGAGTCATTGTTTTCAAATCAATTAAAAATATCGACTGATCGTCCGCAGCAGCAACATAAGCCTTGGTTTTATCTGAATTTAATATAATCTCAGAAGGCTGAAAAGCCAAGTCGATTTTTCTCGCCAAAACCTCTTGTTTAATATCAGCAACACCGATATATGTCTTTCCTGCTGAAGCAACTAAAATATAATCATCATTGCAAACAGGCTGAATAAATTTAGGCAAACTTTCTAAATTCAATGTAAATTTCGGTTCAGTAGAATCTGAAGGCAAAACACTCACAGCCTTTGAATCCAAAGTCGTTATAAGGAGAGTTCTTCCTGCCATATAAGGGACAGGAATAAATGTCGTTTTAACCTGATTTTTCTTAAATTCTACAGAACCCTGAAAAATATTGTTCACAGGTGAATTAAACAAAGCAATCTTCAAGTCACCGAGCATAATCTGCATGTCATCTGGGAAAACCAATCCCGGAGGAACAAGCATATCTTGAGGTAAAAGCCCTGTCTTTACAACAAAAGGAATATTATTTGATGCAGTAACCGAAAGCTTTCCATCACCTGTTTTTACGACTTTCAGTAATGCAAAATTCGAGTCAAAAAGCACAACATCAGGAAGCTGTGAAAGCTTTTTGTCCGCAGGATGAGTTAAAACAACCTTGCCGGAAGCATTTCTTTTGGGCTCAGACGGCAAAACAGGAAGATAAACTGTACCGTCAGGTAAAGTAACCAATCCGTCAAAACGAATTGATGCCTTTGGCAAGTCAGATTTTAAAGTCTGTACAACAGCATCAGGAAGCTTTGTAGCATAAGATGCAAGCGATGTAAGCAGAAACACTGCCACCAGCATAAATAACTTCTTAATTCCGATTCTGTACGTTCTCATCATCAATTCCTGCTGTCTATTTTTTAATTGTGGATTGCACTTTTGAATTTATCAATGAGATTTTCACTTGGTTTTTTATTTTCAGACAATTCAAAAAGTTTTTTGTACAATCTTTTTTCTTCTTCATTGAGAGACTTTGGCGCTTTGTATTTAACAATTACGAGGTGGTCTCCGCGTTTTTCGGGATGTCCAAGGAATGGAATCCCGGCATTCTTTATAGTAAGTATTTTACCATACTCCAGCCCTGAAGGCACAACCAAATCTTTTTCGCCATGGATGGTCTCAACAGGAATGCTATCACCCAAAACAGCCTGAGGAAGGCTGATATTCAATTCGGAATACACATTGAACCCGTCTCTTTTAAATATTTTGTGCGGTTTTATAAACATAATGATATACAAATCACCACTCGAACCACCGTTCTTACCGGCATCACCTTCTTTTGCTACACGAATTTTTGCGTAGTTGTCGACACCAGCCGGAATTTTGACTTTTATAGTTTTTTCCACATCCACGCGGCCTTCACCTTTGCATTTTTTGCAAGGAGAGCCGATTACCTGACCTTTGCCGGAACATTTCGGACAAGTGGCAACCTGTTGAATACTACCAAGGATTGTACGTGTCATTTGAACGACACGCCCCTGTCCGTTACATTCGGGACAAATTGTAGGTTTAGTGCCTGGTTCAGCACCTGTTCCATAGCAATCTTTACACATTTCAAGGTGGTCGATTTTAATTTCTTTTTCAACACCGAAAGCAGCTTCTTCAAACTCCAATTCGATATCCAATCTCAAATCATGACCTCTTTGAGGAGCATTAGGATCAACGGAAGGACCTGAAGAAAAACCGCCCATTCCTCCAAAGAATGTTTCAAAAATATCGTTTATGTTTCCAAAACCAAAATCAAATGGTCCGGAAGTATCATAACCGGCAGAAGAAAGTCCTTCTTCGCCGTAACGATCATACAAAGAACGTTTTTCAGGGTCAGAAAGTGTCTCATAAGCTTTGCCCAATTCCTTGAACTTTGCTTCTGCATCAGGTTCTTTATTAACATCGGGATGGAGATCCCTTGCTTTTTTTCTAAATGCGCTTTTAATTTCAGCTTGTGTAGAATCGTTGCTTACACCCAGTATCTCGTAAAAATTACTCATAATCCTCTATTCACCAACCGCAACATTCACCAGTGACGGCCTCAAAACCTTGTCTCCCAGCTTGTAGCCTTTTTGTAATTCGTTAATAATTGTATTCTCAGGGAATTCATTCGTAGGAGTCTGCATCACAGCCTCGTGTAAATTCGGGTCAAACTCTTTTTCTTTTGTGTCGATAACTTCGAGTCCCATTTTAGAAAGAACGTCAAAAATTTGTTTAAAAACCAAATTATAACTATTTTTAACGGTTTCAACATCTTCAACCTTCTCAATTGAAGCAGAAGCTCTGTCAATGTTATCCAACGCCTCAATCATCTTTTTCAATGTTTCTTCAGCACCGTATTTCAACAATGATTCGCGTTCTTGCATTTGTCGTTTTCTATAGTTGTCAAAATCCGCAGCCAGTCTAATATACTGATTGTTGATTTTATCAATTTCCTGCTTCATTGATTCGACTTCTTCAACGATGATTGAGTCAGATGTATCGTCCGCCACCGCTTCAGATTCAGACATTTCAACGTCAGGAGCAAACGGATTGTTCTCTGATTTTATTTCGTCAAAGTTGTCGTTATTTTCTTTATGCTTCCCCATAATAATAGTCCTTTATAATTTAACAATAATACTATTATAGTTTATCAAAGTATTTACTCAAGGAAATTTAATTTTTTCTTAACTTTTATGGCTTTTTTAGATTTTAGACGTTCAAAAAAAATCAAATGTTTATTTTAAGTCTTAATTGTAAAGAAATGTAATGAAAAACATGAAATTTGAATTTAAAGAAATTCAATTGTTTTTATATATGTACGAGGTATATAAAAAATATTTCAGAAGTGAATAAGTTTAAAGAAGGAGTAATCTATGAACGTATCAGCAATCGGAAACATGTTTGCACCACAACCCGAAACAGCAGGCAGCTTGGCTCGTAAACCGGTAGAAACATCGGGAACACTCGCTTTCGGAAAACCGGAAACTGCAGGTTCATTGGCAAATAATACAGGCGGCTCTTTCTGCGCTATGGCATAAGGCAAATTTATTAATGGAGAAAAAACGGCAGACTACTTGATTTTCGGGGTGGAGAATGAATGAAATAAGAATAGCAAATTACACGCTGTTAATTATTCTGATTTGTGCAATGAGTACATTTTATCTATCAATACATACATTATCAAAAACAAACAACGATTATGGCCAATATCCGTCAATAGTATCAGGCTACAGATACTGAAGTATAAAGAGAAAAGAAGCACCCTCGAGGTGCTTCTTTTTTAGCAAAATAATTACTTTGACTCATGAACTATTTTGTAGCAGTCTTTGCAATAAACCTCTTTGCCCATAATCGGCTTGAATGGAACCTGGGTTTCGCATCCACATTTAGAGCAGACAACATCGAACATTTTCTTTTTGTTATTTTGCCTTCTTTTTTTTCTGCATTCGTTGCAGCGTTTCGGCTTGTTAACCAAACCTTTTTCGGCATAAAATTCTTGCTCGCCGGCCGTGAAAATAAACTCTGCGCCGCAATCTTCACAGATCAGTTTTTCATCTTGGTACATTGTCTGTCTCCTTGTTAAATAAATTGGCAGTGATGCCATACAACCATTAGGATTACATTTTATAACTTTTTTAATATTTTATCAATATAATAAAAAGCCCCTAAGCGACTTAGCGCAGGGGCTTCAATATATTTTCACACTCACGAGGAATTAATAAATTACTTCTTATACATACTTAGGAGCAGAGGACTCTATTCCTTTTTGTTCAGCTTCTTCAACGCTTTTGAGTTCTGCTTCTGCCGCTTTTAACTGCGTTTCAATCTGAAGTTTCTGACTTTGAATGTCAGTCTCTAGCCTTTTCACCTGGGCAGCTTCGGCCTTGCCGGCAGCATCAAGTGCTTGTTTGAAGAATGCGTTAAATACAAAGAATTGGTTAGCGAAGATGTCATTAGGATTAGCCGGATTAACAGCCATACCGTATTGACCGTTTGAAGCAGCGTTCATGTTCATTATGTTAGCGTTGTAGACTTGCGATGATCTTGATGCCTGATAAAGCGCACTTGGGACGCTATTATTGAAGAAGTTCATCTGAGCACCGAAGATACTTGCCGGTGAGTTCATAAACTCACTTGGTGCAATCACCCCGTCTGCGACGTTTCCAGCATATACAGCCAAGTCTTGAAGCCTTTGGGCTAACTCCATTTGTCTGTACTGGAGCTGGTTGATCCGCTGAGTCAATTGTAGCTTTCGCATTGTAAATATTGCGTACACTGTTTTATTCTCCTACCATAACCAAACTTTTTTTAACCTTACATATATATAAAAACAATTCAGAAAGTAAAATTGCCTAAAGCGTTCGTAATTATTTCAAATTGATTCAAAAAGAGTTTTTCAAGATATTGTTGAATCACAGGACATTTTACTCAGCCACGAGATATACAAAATAGATAAAAAATAGCTACTTCTTAAAGAAAAAGTAGCTAAAAATTAGATATTAAAATCTATGACTTTATTAAGAAATATTAAGAAACCTTTGTAATTACCTTATCGATAAGACCGTATTCAACAGCTTCCTGCGCTGACATATAATAGTCTCTATCTGTGTCCTGCTTGATTTTTTCAAGCGGTTGAGAACAATTTTCAGCAAGCATACCGTTAAGCATACTTTTCATTCTCAAAATTTCTCTCGCTTCAATCTCAATATCGGTTGCTTGCCCTTGCGCGCCACCGAGGGGCTGGTGAATCATGATTCTGGAACTCGGCAGAGAAAGCCTTTTCCCTTTTGCACCTGACGAAAGCAAGAAAGAACCCATGCTGGCAGCTTCACCGATACAGATTGTGCTTACATCCGCTCTTATATGCTGCATTGTGTCATAAATCGCCATTCCTGCTGTAATAACACCACCAGGGCTATTAATGTATAGCATAATGTCTTTTTCAGGATTTTCTGAATCCAAAAGCAAAAGTTGTGCAACTATTATGTTTGACAACTCATCGTCAATTTCATCTCCCAAGAAAATTATGCGCTCTCTCAAGAGCCTTGAAAAAATGTCAAAAGACTTTTCTCCTCTTGAAGAAGATTCTATAACCATTGGTACATAACTCAAAACCCTGCTGTAATCAAAACCCGTCATTTACGCTCCTTTGCTTTAATTCTTTATAAATTATACTTTCGAGCAGATTATTTTTCAAGTTTACCAAGGATAAGTTTTGTCGATAGACCAGCCGTTTGAAAAAATTAATGCACTACAATACATAGCAATGTCTGCTTTTTTGTTACAACCATATTTTTCATCACCTGCAAGATCCATACCCGAAAGCCTTGCATTATAGGGAATAAAAGAAGTTGCACCTGAGTTTATTATCAAAAATACGAACAAGTCTTTTCCAAAAGCATTAGGAGGCTCTTGAGAATTTAAATCTACGTAAACAACTGCACAAGTATTTCCTTGATCTTGACAGCGACTGATTGTTTCAATAGCGAAAGAAACACCGTTTTGGAGTTTTAAAGATGGCAATTTTGAAAGATTTACTGTAGTTAATTTTCCATTAACGGATTTGTAATTGCTATCAGGCATGCAACGCCCTTTTGTGCTAAGACAATTCTCAGAGATTTTCATATAAGAAGCTATGTTCGAAAAAATAAGATCTATATTCTTGTAACCCGGAGCCCATCCCCAGTCGCCCGGCAGTCCATTTGTGTTTTTCGAATATTGCAAAGTTTGAGACATATCCGAGTAGAACATTCTCAATTTGATAGCAGTATTCTTTTTTTCCTTGTATTGATAGAAAAATAAGACAACAAGAAAAACAAT
>CAZIVG010000022.1:0-14187 GCA_964542595.1 uncultured Muribaculaceae bacterium
GGGTAGAGGAACTGTGTTCCTATTCTTTTGTCCGCACACATTCCTAGTCTTACCATTTCGGCGTCTGCTCCGATTTTTTCGCAGATATTCGCAATTTCGTTTGCATAAGAAATTTTTACCGCCAAAAAAGAGTTTGCTGCGTATTTTGTCATTTCTGCTGACTTTACATCCATTTCAATCACAGGATATCCTGCTTTTTCGAATGGCAGATAAAGCTCTTTCATTATTTCAATTGCTCGTTGCGAGTCTGAGCCGATAATGACCCTGTCGGGTTTTAAAAAGTCATCTACAGCAGCGCCCTGTTTTAGGAATTCCGGGTTTGAAACAACATCGAATTCATGCTGAGTTTGACTTTTTATTATTTCAGAAACTTTTTGTGCCGTACCCACGGGGACAGTGGATTTGTCAACGATGACTTTGTAGGAATCCAACGACTTTCCTATACTTTTTGCTGCATCAAAAACGTATTGAAGGTCGGCAGAACCGTCTTCGCCTTGCGGGGTTCCTACCGCGATGAAGCAAACCATCGATTTTTGAACGGCGTCTTCAAGGTTGCTGCTGAAAGATAGCCTGCGCTCTTCAACGTTGACTTTAATCAACTCTTCGAGGCCGGGTTCATAAAGAGGCACAATCCCTTTTTTGAGTTTTTCGAGTTTCTCAAGGTCTTTGTCCACACAGATAACATCGTTGCCCATTTGTGCGAGGCAAGTCCCTGCAACCAATCCCACGTAACCTGTTCCTATGACGCAAATTTTCATGCCGAATCCTTTTTTCTTCCACTTTGAATAAATTATACCACCATCAGGCAGTTTCTTTTATGGAAGATTTTGTTTGCAGAAAAACCGACATCATTATAAGTCCCAGACCGGCGTAGAAAAAGGCGCTTAGTTCTTTTGCCTCGTTAAAAATAATCATAGCCAAAATTATTGTGTAAACCGGTTCGAGGTTGTAACTCAGATTCACTGTGAAGGCAGAAAGCTTTTTCAGGGCTTGAATTTGCAAAAGATAAAGCCCGATTGTACAGCATAAAGAAAGAATTAAGAGCCACACAAAATCAGATGGGGATGGGATTAGCGACTCAACAGGGAAAAAGTGCAAATAAAACGGCAAAAACAGGCTCATGAAAATCAATCCGCCTAAAAGTTCGTAAACAAGCATGAAGCTGCTGTGTTCGTGGCGCTGTGAAATCCTTTTGTTTGTTATGGAATAAAGCGCCGCAACGGCAGAAGACACTGTCCCAAGAAGGATTCCTGTTCTGTATCTTGAATCAAAATGAAAAATCAGCGCGATTCCGGCAATTGTAATCAGGCTGAAAAATAACTCTTTTAATGAGAATTTGTGTTTGTTTATCAACGGTTCGAAAATCGCCGTAAAAAGTCCGATCGATGCGAAACAGACGATTGCAATCGACACGTTCGAATATTTTATGCTTCCGTAAAAAAACAGCCAGTGTATGCCCAAAAGGACTCCGACTCCGATTATTTTAAGGAATTCCAAGATTGAAGCAGGTTCGAGTTTTTTTCTGAAATGGGCGAGAATGAATAAAACCGCGAAAGAGATCAAAAGTCTTTCCCAAACCAAAACTCCTTCATTCAGTGTGATGAGTCTGCCCAAAATGCTTGTGAAACAGGCGATTAGGATGGACAGGTGGAGTTTTAAGAATGCGCTTTTTGTTGAGATTTCTTTCATCGTTTATTCCTTTATAAAAAAAGTTTAGCCTATATAAAATTTTTCAACAAACGCTTTTGAAAAATATGTCGTTTTTGCTCACTGATAAGAGGATGAAAAAACTTTCTTGACGGGTGATTATTCGAATAAGAATAAATTTTAAGGAGATAATATGTCAAAAGTTGTAGATTTTACTGATGAGAATTTCGATATTGGACTAAAAAATACAGACAAGCCTGTGCTGGTTGATTTCTTTGCGACGTGGTGCGGACATTGTCGCGTCCAAGCCCCGATAATAGAGGAATTGGCTGAAGAAATGGATGGAAAGGCTGTTGTTGCAATGGTAAACGTGGACGAAAACAGAGGGATTCCTGCGAGATATTTCATCAGCGGGATACCTGCGCTTTTGTTGTTTAAGGATGGAAAACTCGTGGAGCAAAAAGCAGGTGTTCATCAGAAAAATGATTTGAAAAAACTTTTAGAAAAACACATCTAGTTTTCGAGTTTGTAAACGTCAAAAACCTTTAAGACGGCTGTTCCTGTTGCGCTGACCTTCAATCCGTTTGAGGTTTTTTCAGGGTAGGTTCTGGTGCTTAGTGCCGCTGCTCCGTCGTTGACAAAAATTTCTATGGACGACTTATCGACAAAGATATTGAGTTTCAAAAGTTCTTCGCCGTTTTCTGTTTTCAGAGGAATTTGAATTTCTCTTTCTCCTTTTAATCCCTGTCCTGACTTGTCACGGTTTAGCTTAAGGGTTTTTGTTGTTTTGTCATAACTCAAAACTGTTTCGTTGACGTCAGAGGCTTGGATTTTCATTGAAAAGGTTTTTGCTTGAGACAAGTCGACTTTTGCGTCAATTTCATAAGACGGCGAAAGCGTTTTTGTCGGCTCTGTTTCGGAGTCTGTGAGCTTTCCGTTGAGAGATGTTTTTTCGCCTCTGAGGTTTTTTAATTCCGAAATCGGCGAAGTTATTACTTTGTTGTTAATGATTTTTATTTCGCGAGGCAAACTCATCATACCTGCCCACTTTTCGCTTTTTTCAGCCATTGGCGTTTCAGGCATTCCCAAGAAACCTATTACAACTGTTCTGCCGTCAGGAGTTTTTATAACTTGAGGTGCGTAAAAATCGAAGCCGTGGTCGAAAATCCCAAACGGACTTTTTTGTTTAAAATTGCCTGTATTGTAATCGAGGGATCCTATTATCCAGCCTGATTGGTGGGGATTGAGATATTTTTTTCCTTGAGGTTTTATCCCTTTTGTTGAAAAAATCAAAACGTCATCATTCCCAATGTGAGCAAATGAAGGGCTTTTCCACATATTGCCCATTTCTCCGTTTTTTCCGAGCGCAACAATATTTATGAAAACCCAGTTTCTGAGGTCTTTGCTTTTGAAAAGAAGAATTGTGCCGTCGTTTGTTTTTTCGTACTTTGTTCCTACAATTGCATAAAATCTCTCTGATTTTTCCCAAACGAAGGGGTCAGTGAAGTCTTTTTTTGAAAACTGCAGTGCGCCATAAGCCGGAGGCATTGGGATTACCGGGTTGTTTGCAGATTTTCCGAAATAGAAACCATCTTTGCTTGATGCAAGGTTTTGGGACTGGTGTCGAGAACTTTTTGTTTCTTCTTTGTTTTCTTCATTGCTTTCGGCTGTGTTTTCGACTTGCCCTGTGTATAAGAGATAAAGAAGTTCATCTTTCACAATAGGGCTGCCTGACAAAACCCCGTCTTTGTCGTAAGGTTCAGAAGGCAAGAGTGATTCAGGCATTTGTTTCCAATGAATCAAATCTTTGCTCACAACGTGTGCGCAGTGAGGCTTTTGAGATTCCTCCGAAAGAGGATTTTGGCTGTAAAAAAGATGATATTCGTCTTTGAAAAAGACAAGGCCGTTAGGTTTTTGTATTTCGAACGAAGGTGAAGCCATGTGAAAGGAAGGCGAGAAAGAATGTTTATTGGAGTGATTGGAAGAATTATCCGGTAATGTTTTTTGTATGCTTTTTTCGTCTTCTTTTTTAGTGGCGGTGGTTTTTTTTACAGGTGGTTGAATGGCTTTTTTTTCAAAAGCAGCAGACGAATCTGTGGAGCCTAAGATGCTCGAAAAAACAATAGTTGCAGCCAAAAGTACAGAAAACTTCTTCATAAATTCACTCCGTTTCTTGGTTTTTTTTATAATAACACAAGAATGTCGAATTTTAGTGAAGGTCTTCTTTTTTTACAACTTTGTTAGGGTGATAATTCGGACCGACGGGGCTGCTTTGTTTGTCTTTGTTTTCAAAGTTGAACGCACTTTCCATCGGGAAAACATCTTCATCGTCTTGTAGATATACTTTTCCGTTAACATCAATCAGAGCGCCGAATTTGTATTGAGAAAGCGGCGATCCGCTTCCTTCTGTTATGTGAGCTTTTTCTTTTTTGATAATTTCGAAAGACTGTTTTATTCGGTCATTTTTGTTGTATAAATTTTCGCCTCGGCCTCTCGGGTTTGCTTTTCTGATTTCATATCTGTATTTGTATTGGCCGTCGTAATATTTTTCTTGAATGCATTTTTCGTAGTTATCAATGTATTTTTCTATATCTTCTTCAGATTTTATGAATTTGGGGTCATCAGAGGCGAGGTCTTCTTCATATTTTTCTCTTAACTTTGTTTTGATTTCTTCAAAAAGCACCATAAAGTCTTTTTCTTTTGTGTGATTTGATTTTGTGGAACATTCATCTGTGCAAAGCGGAAAAATATGAAACTTTTTCGTTGTGGAAATCGGGGTCATGTCGAAAAGAACTTGTGCTGTTCGATTTGTGTAGGCTTCTCTGAATTTTTTTGAGCGATCAGGGTCAGACTCCAGAAATTCAATCGCACGGGTATTCAGTTCATGATAAGGATCCAGCGAAAGATTGAATCCGTGGAGAATCTTCGCATTCTCGGGATTTGAGTAATGTTCGATATATTTTCTTGCACGTTCGACTGTCGTTGGATGTTTGACATTCCATCCGTGAGTGTCAAAAATCACTGGGGTTTTCGTTGTTTTGTAAAGCATTTCGTTGAGTTCTATCAGGTCATGAACTTTTCCGTTTTTGTCTTTCAAAAAGATATCTGCACAATCAGAATCGTGGAATGTTGTGTGATATTGTGTGAATTTTACAGGCCTGTCAAAAACATTGAACCCGAGGCGATTGTTTAATTCTTGGTACCCGCCTGTGAATTTTTCAAAGTCTTCAAAACTCATTCTTTCAATATGTTTTTTCGCATCTGCAAAACAATGTGCACAGCCGTTTTTGCAGCCTCTTGTCAGTAATACTCCGTGAAGTTTTTCTGCGATGACTGCGATTTCGGTGAGTTTCATTCCTTCAAAAACCTCGATGTCTTTTTGGATTCCGTTGAGTTTTTTGAGGTCAAAGTTTTCTGCAAAGATTTTTTTGTCACCGTTTTTTAATTCTTCTGTTCGTTCTTTGAGATATTCACAGGCGTCTTGAAATTGCTCGTCTGTGATTTTTTCGACGCCTGTCTTTTGCGTGCCTTTGAACGCAGGTATTTTGTAATGGGGGATTTTGTTAAGATTTTGCGGATTTTGTGCAGGAACATCCTTTTGCACTTTTTGCGATTCGTTTTGTTGCACGGTATGTGCCGCACTCAGGTTTAGAGGGGAAATTTTTATCATACTTTTTTAATGCGCAGGCAAAAATAAAATTGCCACGATTTTTAAATTTCTTTACAATTTCCGGATGATATCAGATTACTTGAAAAAAGGTGTGAATGTTTCTGTGTTGATTTTTTGACGAAGAAAGTCTTGAGAGTTTTGGTTAAGTTTTTGATCTTGTTTGAAACGGTATTTTGTGAAAAGATTCGATGTTGCTGCTACGAAAAATCCCATAAAACCGATGCTGAAAAGGAAAGGGACTCCTGAAATCAAGACTTTTTGTTTTGCAAGTTTTTTGAATTCCGCTTCGGTTTTTGTGCCGTTTTTGGCAGCAAATTTTTTAGCGAGGTTTTCAAGTTCTTTAAATGAAGGCGTTTTGAGGTTTTTATCGATGGTTTCTTTACACTTTCCTGCTTTCACAAGAAGCTTTTTGAAGCCTTTTTCGAAAAGTTCTGAACCTGTAATTATGGAAAAACCGACGAGTGGGAAGCGGAAAAGTGTTTCGAGGAAGTTTTGTTTTCCTCTGTCTTTTGCAGCGCCAAAGTAGCCGAGACCGCCGATTGTGACGCAGGCAGTCAATTGTCCTTTGCTCAAGACCAGAGTACCTTTTTCGCCTTTTGAAAAATCCATTGAACAGTATTTGTTGAAGAAATTTTTAACTTTTTCATTGTTTTTGAAGAATTTTGTTCCGGGTGCTACGATGGCTTCAGAGAGGTTTGTGAGGAATTTAGAATTTGCGCCTTTTTTTGAAACCAGAGCGGCCAAGGCAACGCTTGCGCCGAAAATCCCTGCTGCTTTTTTGATGTTTTTGTAAGCGCTTTTTTTGACTTTTTCTTGTGTAGTTTTGTCTTCTTTTTTGTGTTCAAGACTTGCGATATTGTTAAAATCCGCTTTCTTAAAGACTTTCAGCGTAGCAAGATTTTTGATGTAATTCAACGTGAATTCTGTGAGCGGAATCAAAAGTGCAGTGAGTGCAATCGCTGCTTTGACGGGGATTACACGTTTGTTTAGTGAGGAATTTTTTGTGAGAAGTTCGACTCCCGGGGTCGCGACGAGTTTTTTCTCTTGTGCGCTCAATCCTTTTGAAAAGATTTTTCTCGCAACTTTTTCACCGAGCAGAGCAGGCGCAAAGTAAACGAGGCCGTTTTCGGCAAGTTCGAGACCCGCGTTTTCTGCGAGATCTTCTTTGCTTCGTGAACAAATAGCTTTCGGGCCGAGACAGGTCGCTGTGTCGAGAATGCATCTTGAGGTTGAAAGGCCTGATGCTTTTTCTTGGAACGCGACGAATTGCGCGGCTGATTTTAGTGGTTGGGCTAGTGTATTTATGAAATTTATTGACATTTGAAATAATCCTTATAACTTAATCTGTAACTCAAAAACGTGGTTTCGTTTAAAAAGCACAGGTTTAAATTATAAAAATCTAATTAATCGCGAAAAACTTTCAGCCTGTACTTTATCTTACAGGCGCCACCAACGATTATTCAAATTAATGTTGTTTCGGTTCATCATGTTTCTCACTATACATTCAAAAGAAAAACGCGTCAAGATGAAAATTTGCTATTCCTTCCGAAAAATGTTGATTTTTCTTAAAAAAACGTTATATTGTTACTTATGATGAAAAAGTTTTTTATAGTTTTTACAGTTCTACTCTCGCTTTGTGCAAAGCAGTCCTTTGCCGACACTGATTATGCAAGGCTTTATCAAAACGTTCAGGTACCGGATTTTGAACTTGTGCATAATTTGGATCCGTTTCAAAATGAGGACTACCAAAAATATGCCTGGTCTCCGTTTCCGCTTTTTCGCTTGAGTTCTGATGTTTATTTCAAAAACCAGACAATCCCTGCGGGGTATTACATTTTGACCCCGAGAACGATGAAGGGAAGGGATTATGTCTTTTTTAAAGAGGCAGGAAAAGTTAAATATATTATCCCTGTTGTGAAAAAAGAAATTGTACCGATTGATTTTTATCATGCGAATCTTCCTACTCCGAAATATACAAAGTGGCAAAAGTTCTGCAAAAGTACACGAGACGGGTTTTACACGATTTTTCGTAACTCTTCCAAAAAAGCCCCGCCGCCTCAGTCTTATATTGTAACGGAAAATATTGAGGGGAATATGTATTTGATTGTGGTTTATTACGGTCAAGAGAAGTCTTATCTCGTGTTCAAGTCACAAAAGTATTAAACTTATTACTAAAAATTTAATCTTAATGTATAATGATTCTATGGATAAAAATGAAGAATTGAAAATCATAGAAGATATGCAGGCTGTTGCCGCCCAAATGCGAGAAGACGACATCGAAGAGAACCCTGATTGCGAGTTCGACCCTTTCGAGTGCCAGTGCTGCGGAGAAGAAAAAACTCTGGCAGGCTCGGTCGTTTATGAAGGCATTCGTGTTTGCAACGACTGTGTTGTCCTTGCAGAGACAGGGTTTGCGCTTTCCAAAATCAAATCAATAAATGACTTGATGAAAATTATGGATGACAAAAAACTCGAGAGAGACTGCCTTTTTATCAAACAAGACGAAATTGAAAACAGTAATTAAAAGCACAAATGACGAATTTTTCAAATAAAATCGAAAATATGAAAATACTTGACCGCTTCATAATGCAGCAGGTGCTTGAAATTTTTATCATGGGGATAATCATTTTTACCTCGATTATTTTTGCGTCTGATACTTTTATCACCTTGATTAAACAGATTACGCTTTACGGAATTCCGTTCAACATCGCGTTGATGATTGTTGTTTTGAACCTTCCTCAAGTTATTGTGATGGCTATCCCGATGAGCGTTTTGTTTTCAACCGTAATGACCCTAAACAGGCTGAGTTTGTCGTCTGAGATTACTGTTATGCGGGCATGCGGTATAGGTTTGAGTCGAATTTCGAAACCGATTTTTATTTTCGCAATCGTGATGTCTTTGTTTACGTTTGTTGTTAATGAAACGATTGTCCCGATTACGAACTCTCAGTCGAAAACCCTTGCTGTTTGGGCTTTGGGGCAAAAAAACATCCCGAATGGAAAGCAAAATTTTACGTTTAAAGAAATAAAAGAAAATGAAGATGGCGGCAAGGAAATGAAGAGGCTTTTCTTTGTTCAAAAATGTGAAGACAATACTCTGAAAAACGTTTCTGTCATTGATTTTTCTAATAAAAAGACTATTCAAGTGATTCAGTCTCAAACCGGAAAAACAAGCCCTGAAGGCTGGCAATTCAACCGTGGCGCGGTTTATACAATGAATAAGGACGGAAAAATCCTTAATACAACGTGGTTCGGACAGTCAGTTGTTGATTTCGGCATGGATGTCAAAGGGGCGCTTTCAGAGGAAGAAGCCACGCAGTACAACGTTATTGCGCTGTGGAAATATGTTGAAAATAATGCCAAAAAACAAGATAAAAAGCTTCAATCGCTTTTTAAAATAGAATTGCACAACAAATTTGCGTTTCCTTTCACGACAGTTGTGTTGGTGCTTTTGGGGGTTCCGCTTGCGATTACACCGCCGAGAGTCAGATATAACAGAGGATTCTTGTTCAGTATTTTGATTATCTTTTTATATTATCTGTTAAGAGCGTTGTCGCTTTCGTTGGGCGAAACGATGTCGATTTCGCCATTTTGGGCGGCGTGGATTCCGAACATAATCTTGTTGGTTTTGGGCTCGATTCTTTACTATCGAAAAGTTTACACGGTAAATTGAATTGTAAATCTACTCGACAAAATACCCTTCACCATCAGTTGTGAGAGTGTATTCCGTAACCTCGCTCGTGCCTGTCAAATCGTGTACAATCCTCACAAGCCCGTCCTCAATCGCTTGTTGGAGTTCTGCGTGGTTTATCGCAGAGCCGTTGAACGGTACGAGTTTTGCATTGATTTGTTTTAGCGAAAATCTTTCTTTGTTTTCGATGTTTAAAATATACTTCGCCGCTATAATCAAGTAATCAGTTGGGTTTTGCGGATTATAAGAAGAGACAAATTGCTCGAACTCTGAAGTTTCATCAGCCTTTTCTATGACTTCGGTTTTAGGGTTTTGCACCGCTTCTTCAAGTGTTTTTTCGAAGTCAGTCTCACCGTCAATCGGAGGAAGTTCTTCTGTCAATGGGCTTTTTACCGTTTCAAACGCGTCAAAATCAGGTGTTTGGATATCGTTGATGCTTGTAAGATTTTTTACATCAATGAATCCACTCCTTTGAGGCTTGTCCTCGTTGGACAGAGACTCTTGCTGTTTTTCGTCGGTTTTTGCAGACTCAGTGTTTTCGTTTGGCGCGGGAACTTCTTTCCCTTGAACAATCCCGTTTATCCAGTCAGAAAGCTGCTGTTCGAATGTAAGCTTGTCGGTTGTCGAACACTCAAACTCGATATCGCCCTTTTTTATTTTAAAATAATATTCGTGCATTATTTCCACCTCAAGTCTAAATTTCTTGCTGCATTGGTCTCATTGACACGTTTTACAGGGGTGCAATGTGGCGCACCAAGAACGTGCTGAGGGTTTTCCTCAATTTCTTGTGCGATTTTTTTCATAACTTCAACAAAATCGTCAAGACGTTTTTTGTTTTCTGTCTCAGTCGGCTCGATCATCATTGCTTCTGAAACGATTAGCGGGAAATAGACTGTAGGCGGGTGAAAATTAAAATCCATAAGCCTTTTCGCTACTTCAAGCGTGTGAACCCCTTTGGCCTTTTGTCTGTCGCCTGACAGTACGAATTCGTGCATGCAAGGGTAATCGTACGGCAGGTCAAAATCAGCCTTTAATTTTTCTTTTAAATAATTAGCATTCAAAACCGCGTCTTGTGAGGCTTGTTTAAGAGTTTTGCCTTTCATTAAGATATAAGCGTAAGCTTTAACCAAAACTCCGAAATTCCCCTGAAACTCTTTGATTCTGCCGATTGTGTTTTTTGTATCGTAGTTTCTGAAATAAAAACCGTCTTTTTTTTCAATCGTCGGGATAGGTAAAAAGTCTTTTAATTTTTCTACAACGCCGATCGGGCCTGCTCCCGGGCCTCCTCCTCCGTGAGGAGTTGCAAAGGTTTTGTGAAGGTTGAGGTGAACCACATCAAACCCCATCACAGCGGGGTTTGTGATGCCCATTATCGCGTTCAGATTCGCTCCGTCATAGTAAAGCAATGCGCCTTTTTCGTGTGCGGCGTTTGCGATTTCGAGGATGTTTTCTTCGAAAAGGCCGAGAGTATTAGGGTTTGTCATCATAATTGCAGCGATTTCAGCCCCTTTTCCGTCAAGGATTTGTTTAAGTTCTTCAAAGTTAACCTGACCCTTTTCGTTGCTCGAAACTTTGATTACATCAAACCCGCACATCGCCGCCGATGCAGGGTTTGTGCCGTGAGCCGAATCAGGGATTATGACTTTTTTTCGCTGAGTTTCACCGTTTGTTTCAAAGTATTTTTTTATAACCATCATCCCGCAAAGCTCGCCATGCGCGCCTGCTGAGCCTTGAAGGCTGATTGCGTCCATACCTGTTATTTCTTTTAAAGATTCTTGAAGCTTGAACATAAGCTCCAAAGCGCCTTGCGCGTCTTCGTCATCTTGAAGCGGATGGAGGTTTGTGAAACCTTCGAGCGCCGCGAGGTATTCGTTGACTTTGGGGTTATATTTCATTGTGCAAGAGCCGAGCGGGTAGAAACCGGATTCAACGCAAAAATTCTTGTCTGACAATTCCTTAAAATGTCTCATTGCTTCGAGTTCACTTACTTCCAGCAATTTCGCAGGCTCTTTTCTTAGAAACTTTTCATCGATAAAATCTTTTAAAGATGGCTCAATCCTTTTATCAGTAAGGGTTATGCCTGAAATTCCCTCTTGTGACTTTTCAAAAATAAGTTCTGTAGGTTTTGTCATAGTTGTTAAATATCCCCAAATTCGTTATTATTATATTATATATTCAGGAGAAAATTGTCAAAATTTATGTCAAAGTTCATAAACAAAATAGTAAATTATATCCTTCAAAGACGTCGCCAAAAACTCGACGCCACAATGGCAATGCTCAAGCCGAAAACTTATGCAAATTCGACCACAAAAACACACGTCAACGCCTCTGAAACGGTTACATTTTCTGTTCAAACACAGCAAATCCTTGACTCAATGGATGAAGAGGTGAAAAATATTGTCAAGGCTTGTCTCACAGAGCCTCAAAAAATGCTTGATTTTATTAAAGAACACGGAACCCCTGTTTTTAAGATTCCAAATGCCGATACACTCCTTTCAAAAATTAATGAGGAAGAGGGTTTTATTGTCCCGATGAAAGGGCGCAAGGCGTTTTATTTGAACTTTATCACCGGGCTTTTTGCACAAAAAAAACTCGTTTTTTCTTTCAAATCTCGTGAGATGTTTGTTTTAAGAGATATGGAAATCAATGTTTATTATATGTTGCACCAGTTTCATAAGTGGTTTGGTTTTAAGAAAAATCTCCCGGGTTACGATGAAAAAGCACAGGAATTATTCAAGGAAAACCTTGATACAATGACTGATTCGAACGTTAGAGAAATGAGCGTTGAAGAAATCCTTTCTTTGAAAGAAGCGATTGCGAGAGATGCACAGGCGGCGGAATTCGTTATCAGCCTTGCAAAAGAATCTTCGGGTGCAAAAAAAGCGCTTAACAAAATGAAAAACGGTGGAAGCGCCAGTATATAAGTCTTTTAGTGCTAATGTTTTTAGAGTATTCCATTATTTTTTACACAATGTTATTATGTATAATAACATTGTGTGGAATTACAACTTTACTTATTTACTTAATTTTTAGCATTAGGAGTGTGGAATGAAGAATTTGTTTTTGAAGCTTCTGGTAACAGGATTTTTGATAGCTTCATGGTGTACCCAGCCTGTATTGGCGGTAAGTGTTTCGAATTGGTCTGATTTGACATCTGCGATTGCGGGAGCAACCGGAAGCGTGAATGTTGACCTTGGTGGCAGTATAGCGGATTTTGACGGTAACACGATTACGAACAGTGCAAACACTCTTATTAACGGTGGTGGTAATTCTATTTCTGCTTCAAATTCGGGCAGGCACTTCATTAACTATGGTTCACTCACACTCCAAAACATAGTTCTTGAAAACTCAGCCAATTCCGGCACGCACAACACTGGCGGTGCCATTAGAAACTATGGAAACCTTGTTCTCGGCAGCGGAGTTGTTTTGCAAAACAACCTTGCAACAGGCAGGGGTGGTGCTTTATACTTGGAGACCGGTTCGAATCTTACGGTTGAAGACGGTGTCCAATTCAAAGGTAACAGGGTCTTGGCTGATCCTGCAAATGCCGGAATGGGCGGTGCTTTGAATGTAAACGTAGTTAATTCTCCTGTCACAATCAAAAACAATGTCGTTTTTGAAAACAACTTTGCAGAACGCTCAGGCGGTGCGATATTCCACAGTTTTAATGAAAACAATCTTGCAGAACAAATAATGAACATCGGGGACGGAGTTCAATTTAAAAACAACGTTGGCGCAAAATATGCAGGCGCAATCCACAATAAAGGTGTCGTTAACATCGGCCACAACGCTCTTTTCGAAGGTAATAGAGGCACATGGTACGGCGGAGCGATTGTTCAGCAGGTCACAACAAGTTACAACGGGAATCTGTCAACAACAATTGGTGACAACGCAAATTTCTATGACAACGGCTCAGGCAGCGGAATCAATGCTTCCGGTGGTTCAACATCTTATGTTACGTCAGCCGGTGGTGCGATTTATTCCGAGGGAGGCACAGTTTCTGTAGGAAAAAATGCCGTTTTCGGTGACTCTTCAAACGGCGGCAACAAGGCTGCTGTCGGTGGTGCGATTTACAATGCGGGTACTCTTAATTTAAAAGGCGGAACCACTTTTTCTAACAATACTGCTACTACAGCCGGTGGTGCAATTTACAGCTCAGGAACAGTAAACATTGACACAGCAGATGGAAACGTCACTTTTTCCAACAACACTGCAAACGGTGTCGCGAACGATATCGTTTTGGCAGGAACAGCTTCCAATAAATCAATTCTCAATATCACAGGTGCTTCAAATACGCTTACTTTGGATGCGGTTTCAGGCAATGCAGATAGCACAATCAACAAAAACACTACGAATACCCTTGTATTAAACGGTGATAACAGTGCGTTTTTGGGTGTTTTTAATTTTGCTAAAGGTGTAGTTAATCTTGCAGGCGGCGGTAAGTTCTTTGGCGGTACGAATAACATTTCAGGCGGCACTCTCAACATTAACGGCGAAATGGGCGGCACGAACAATGTTACAGGCGGAACAATCAATTTAGGCAATGGTGGCTCGATAGCCTCAGGTGGTTCGGTTGATCTGAAAAACACTTCTTCCATTGTCGCTACTGATGGTTCTTCAATCAGCGGTAACGTAAATATGTCAGGTTCTTCAAGCATTACAACTTCAGGAGATGTTTTGCTTGACGGAAAACTCACAGGCACAGGTTCTGTAACAAACAGCGGTCATCTTTCTATCGGAAATGACCAGAGCGGATTTGTCGGAAAATATATCCAAAACTCAGGAACAACTGAAGTTCTCGACGGCGGAATATTCTTCGGCGGGGTTAGTGATATTAATGGCGGAAGCTTCATTTTCGGACAGCTTGCGGCTTTGGCTTCCGGCGGAACAGTTAATATTAACAGCGAAGATGTTGTGCTTTCAATTTTGGGAAGCCACACTGTTAACGGAAACAAAATCGATGTTACGGGCGGAAGCTTCACATTGAACAATGCAACAATCAGCGGTGATTCAAAAATCAGCGAAGGAACATTGGCTGATACCAATCTTAAATTCATTGACGGAGCAGGTTTCTCCACAGGTACAAACAATGTTACTCTCGACGGAACCACAAAAATAAACCTTGCTGACGGATCGATATCTGAAGGTAAATCTTTGACAATCAACAAAGATGCGGTTTT
>CAZIVG010000023.1:0-14113 GCA_964542595.1 uncultured Muribaculaceae bacterium
TCTCTGATAGCATTATCTGTTGGTTCCATGTTGTTAAAGAATTCTCCGAATTCGGTATTTTTCTTTGGTTTGTTTTCAAAGGATGCATTGATAAATGATTCAAAAAGTCGTATTTTCTTGTCATCGTCAAATTCTTTGTATTTGTTCTCAAAATTTATACGGCTTGCGTGTTTGCTTTTAAGAGCGTTTCTCCAGCGTTGTTGAAGAAAATTCCCGTATTTGTAGAGGCTTGAATTTTCAATCAGTGTTTGCTCTGTTTTGTCGAGGTTGTTAATCAGAACGTTTCCATCTCGTAGAGTTTCAATTGTTGCTGATAGGTCGAGTGCGATATCAATTTTTTCCTGATGAGGCAATTTGTCTGCGAGCATAATATTAAATGTTGAGTTGCTTATGTATTCTGTTTTGTCTTTTTTACCCGTGTATTCGTTCATGTTTTTTAAGAATATTTGACTTTTTTCTTGGAACTCTTTTTCTGCCGTGATATTGTCTATTTTTGCCAAATATGATTTTACTTGTTCCAGTGAATAAACTTTCGGGTGGTCAGAAATAATATTCATAATGTTTTGGTCGTATGAGCCGTAAAGAACTTCTTTGAATTTATTGATAGCGTCTTGGTTTCCGTCGATAACAATACCCCACTCATCGATATCAGTGCCGGGGATAGCAAGTTTTCTTCCTATTGAGCAGTTTTTGTCGTAGGCGGAAAAAACTACTCTTGTGCCGCTTTCACTTGCGGCTTTTTCCAAGATGTTTATTGCGTGTTCTTTTATTTTTTCTGAGACTTTTTCTACATTTGGAAAACCTGTTTTTTCTTCATAAAGTTTTATAAAATATTTCTTTTCTTCTGCAGATAAATTCTTTAGTTTCTGAAGGCTGTTTTTATAGCTGTCTTTTGCATAGTGGGAGGAGTATTCCTTGAATATTGATTCACAGAGTTCTTTGCTTTTTTCGGATATGAAAACTATTTTTTCTTCGACAATATTTTTAATAGATTCTGTGTTTTTTACAATTGATTTCGGAGACATTTTTCTACCGATAAGATATGCTCCGATGCTCGCACCCAAAAATGCTGCAGAATATAAATAAGCATGTTGAGGCAATTTGTTTTTTATTTCTTTGTTTTCTACTGGTTTTGTTTGGCTGCTTGTTATGGCAGGGCTTTTTATTTGTTGTTGCAACGTGTTTTTGAAACTTATTTTCATGAATTTCTCTCCATATTTTTTATAAATCCCGTAAAAAAAATATTTGCTAGTTTGATAATAAATATTATCATTACAACAACTCATGCCTCTTGCTTCTTATGTTTTTTTTGTGCAAGAATAAATTTATGAATAAACAGGTATTATCAGGGATGGGCCTTGACGAGTTGACGAAATTTACAGACTCGATTCAAGAATCAAAATATAGAGCAAAGCAGCTTCACAATTGGATTTATTTGAAATCTGTTTCAAGTTTTGATGAAATGACGGATATTTCAAAATCGACGCGTGAGAAGATATCTGAACTGGCACAGATTACTGACGTGAAAATTAAAAATAAGCAAATTAGCGTGGATGGAACTATAAAGTATCTTTTAGAATTTGCTGACGGAAACTGTGTTGAGACTGTATTGATGCGTTTTGACAACAGGGCAAACCTTACTGCTTGCGTAAGTTCTCAGGTTGGTTGTGCATGTGGATGCACTTTTTGTGCTACAGGAAAGCTTGGGTTTATAAGAAACTTAACCCCGAGAGAAATAATTGAACAAGTTTTGACGATTCAAAGAGATACAGGCTTGAAAGTTACTAATATCGTATTTATGGGGCAAGGCGAACCTCTTCTGAATCTTGATAATCTTTTGAAATCTATCGAAATTTTCAACAATGATTTTGTTATCGGGATTAGACGTTTGACCGTTTCGACGTGCGGAATTGTGCCCCAAATAGATAAGCTTGCTGAAATGGACTTTCAACCCACGCTTGCAATTTCATTGCATGCTCCGACTCATGAAATGCGTCAGGAAATTATGCCGATAGAAAAAAAATATCCGCTTGAATTGCTTATGAAATCACTTAAAAACTATGTTTCTGATACAGGTCGCAGGATTACGATTGAATATACTTTGATAAAAGGGTTCAACGATTCTGTTGAATGCGCAAAAAATCTCTCAAAGCTTTTAATCGGCTTGAAAGCAAACATAAATCTTATAATCTATAATCCGACGGAAAAAGACTCTTTTGAAAAGCCATCTAAAGAATCGATTCAAAAATTCAAATATGTCCTTGAACAATCGGGTAAAAAGGTTACAATCAGACTGGAACGAGGGTCTGACATTGATGCTGCCTGTGGTCAATTAAGCAACAAAACAAACGAATAAAGTAAAGGACAATATTATGAAAATCATTCCTATTATTTCTCAAAATATTTATAAAAAACAAAACTTATCTAAAAAAAATACTTTTTCTAATACGTTAAGTCATTCTTATCCTGTGGATTCAGTGAATTTCGGTGCTTCAAGGACTATTTTTTCTCAGGAATTGGAAATGCTTGATTCGATTACTAAAGAAGCGATTTTGCCTGTGATGGAAGAATCAAAAGATCTTCATAACGAAGTAGGCAGAATCGGTTTCTCTGCACAGTCTGTGGTTGACTATTTTAATCAAAAAGAAAAGGAACTTTTTCTTTACAAAATATCTTTGCTAGATGCTGCTAAAAACAAAAAGAATCTATCAGACAAGCTTGAAGATGCTTTTGATCAGCAAAGATTGGAGCATGTGAATCCAATCTTGTTTGACAAACGTTGTAAAATTGCCAATGTTTTTTCCGGTGCGGTTGCTTTAATGTTGATACTTCCATACGCAAATTGTGCTGAATTTATGAAAGAATCTGAAAAGCTAAAAAAAGATGTAATCCATCCAAAAGAAGACATCTATAAGCTTTCGAAGCGCTTTGGACATTTGTTTATTTCTGCTGACAAAATCAGCGAAAGCAAAAAATATTTTGATAAAAATAAGAAAGATGTAGTTTCTTTTGTGGAAGAAAATAAAAATCTTGAGGAATCTTTAAACAAAATCGAAGTTGATAAAATTTACGAACAAATGAGACAAAAATGTCGTGATGCCGCTAAGTCTGTTTAGTTTTACAGCTAAACGATTTCAAATCTTCTGTATTCGGGTTCCGCTACCCTTATATTTTTTAGTTTTTCAATACGTTTTTTGATTTTTTCGCCATGATGAGAGTGTGGCTTTTTGTCTAAAAATGCTTTGTAATAGTGGATTGCACGCGACTTGTTTGACATTCGGTCAAAACAAATTGCAAGCCCCAAATAAGCTTTATTAAAGTTAGGATTTACTTTCAAAATCTGAGAAAACACATTGCCAGCCGCTTTGAACTCGCCAAGATTCATGTAAAGTGCGGAAAGATGATTGTATGCAGTCAAGAATTCAGGATTTTTTTCTATTATCGTGTGATAAATCAAAAGAGCCATGTCAGGTTCTTCGATGAATTCGTGTGCGACTCCGAGTTGAAGTTGGGCGTTGATATTCGTTCTGTCCAATGAAATTGTGTGATGGAAAGATTTTATGGCTTCACAAAAACGTCCGGTCAGAAGATAACAAAGCCCGAGTTCATAATGGATTTGTGAAGTGAAAAAAGACATTTGACGCGCTTTTTCAAGTGCTTGGATTGCTTTTTCGTACTTGCATTCTGACTTGTATGAAATTCCCAATCCAAGGAAAGTTCTGTAATTTGAGCGGTCCATCATAATTGCGCTCAGATAGTGCTTTATTGACTCTCTGAAATGATTAGCAAGACGAAGTGCATCAGCTTTTATGAATAATCTATATGCTTGTGTTGTGGTAAAGTTTGTTGTTTTTACAACAAACGAGTCCAATCCGTGTGCAACACTTTGATACTTTATTCCCAAATCTCTTCCCCTAATTAAACTTACTTTTTTGAAGGTACTTCCCTGTATATATTCTAAATTTTTTCTATGTAAATGTTATTGACCTTTGGGTTTAATTTGTTAATCCATGTGGTCAATTTATTCTTTCACGGGTTAAATTCATAAGATTATGCATGTATAATGATTTTGTTAGATGAAGAGCGTTGGGGATAATTTGTATGACAGATTCATTGACGAAGAACTTAGGTTTCGTTGAAAAATATAATCCTTCGTTAGTGCGTAAGCTCAATGAAATTGACGAAATTAAAAAAAACTATGATATTGTGCAAAACACAAACGGAGAATACAACCTCGGAATCGATGGGATTGCTGTTCATTCTTTGGAAAGTGCACAAGCAGAAGCTAAAGCTGTTTTTTCTTCTTTGGCACATAACACCAACAACTCCGTGCATGTCCTTTTTGGGTTAGGATTGGGATATCTATTGGATGAATTTTCACAAAATTCTCTGGGTTCCGTTATTCTCTTTGAGCCGGATTTAGAGACCTTACGTTTGGTTTTTGAGGCGGTCGATTTGTCTGACTCGTTGCAGAAAAGAAACGTTTTTATAGTTTCTGATTTCATTGAATTTGAGAACGTTTTTGAAAGTGTTTTTCGCTACAAATCTGAGGTAAGCTTGTCATTTCTTGACTACTATAAAAACCACTGCGCAAACAATTTTGAGTCTTTTAAGACAGAGTTGTTCAGACTTTTTCAAATCTATTCTTTCAACTTTAAATTCCAAACCGAAGAGATTTTTAACTTTTTAAAATCAACGATAACATCTTTGGAAAAGAAATATTCCTTGCCATTGCTTTCTGATAACAAGGACAAGTTCAAAAACATTCCTGCAATAATCGTTTCTGCCGGACCTTCTTTGGGTAAAAATATTGATGTGATAAAAAAACATTCCGATAAAGCCTTAATTTTTTGTGTGGGGACCGCTTTAAAAACATTGTGTAAGAAAGGAATAACTCCGGATTTTTTAAATGTTATTGAAAAATACGACACCTCATTACATTTCGATGTACCTTGCACAAAGGATATGGTTTTGATTAGTGAGCCTTTTACGCACGAAGTTGTTCACGATATTGAATTTAAAAAACGTCTTTTGAGTGTTTCCTTGGAAACGGATCCTAATCGTTGGTTTTTGGAGAAAGGTCAAAAAGAATTGGTGGATTTTGAAACAAAGGGAACAGTTTCTTATCAGTCCCTTTTTAGTGCGTTTTATATGGGTTGTAACCCGATTATTCTTTTAGGGCAGGATTTGGCTTATACTGACGGCAAATGTTATGCAAAAGGTTCAGAATTTGAAGGACTGGTTTGCATGAAAGATGAGACAAGCGGTGAATACAAAATTTTACCGGAGAACTTTGAAGAGTTTAGAGACAAATATTATTCAACGCATGACGTGAGTGATGAACTTAAAAGCTATTATTTGGAATGTAAATTGGAAACCCTGAACAAATCTTTGACTTTGGTTGACTCCCAAGATGGTGGAAAACTCCCGACAGAATCCGGTTATGCACTTTTCATCGAATATTTTAATGACTTTGCAAAAAAATACGGAGATTGTGTGAAACTTATCAATTCATCAATCGGCGGAGCGAAATTAGAGGGCTTTGAAACTACTCCTCTTGAGACTGTATTGGCTTCTTTGCCCGAATTAGCGGATAAATCTGCTTTGATTGATTCTTTGAAAAGTGAAAGTTCGTTTGATATTGAAACGGTTGTGAAAAGCTTAAAAGAGGATGTTTTTGCGATTGAAAAAGTGAAACCGCTTTTTGAAAAAGGAATCCAAAGAGTTAAACATACTTTAAACTATTACAGAAGAGCGGGTAACGGTGTTGATTCAAATGTTATTGATGCTTTGAGTAAGGCAGTGGATGTTTATGTAGAAATCACAAACGAGCATACTAACCCGAACAGATTGCTGAAAACGATTGTCTTTAAGGAAAACAGTATTCTTTCTCATTTCTTGAGAGAGAGTTCTTCGAATCTCAATGATGATGCGGCCAGATATCTTTATCAGTATCTGTATGACTATTTCCATATAGGGTTGGACAAATCTGCCAAAATTTGTGAGGATTTGAAATTAACAATAAAAAAACTTGAGGAAAGGATATAAGACTTGAAAGCAGTTGTTCAACGTGTCAAATCAGCTTCAGTTACAATCGAAGGTAATGTTTACTCTTCGATTAAAAAAGGCATGCTTGTTCTTTTCGGGGTGGAGAAAAATGACACTGAAGATATGATTGAGTGGATGGCGAATAAGGTTTGTGCGCTTCGTTTTTTTGAAGACGAGAACGAAAAAATGAACCTATCTGTTAAAGATATTCAGGGTGAAATACTTGTTGTGTCTCAATTTACGCTTGCGGCTGATTGTAAAAAAGGAACAAGACCCAGTTTCGACAACTCTATGGAGCCAAAAACCGCTAATGAGTATTATAAAAAATTTGTTCAGCGCCTCAGTGACTCGAATCTGACGGTTAAAACAGGGGTTTTTGGCGCAATGATGGATGTTTCGCTTTGCAATGACGGTCCTGTTACTTTCGTGTTAACGAAATAGGAAAGTCTGTTTTTGTAAAAAAGCTTGCCTTAAATTCTGTTTGCATTTAAAATGTTATCAGATATTAGAATTATAATTTATTAAGATGTCGAGGAGCTAAAATAAAATAGCCTTTCGCCTTTTACTTTAAAAGGGTTTTAAACAATGTATGTAAATAAGTGTACCAAATGTGGAGCGGAATTTGAGACTAAAAACCCCAAAAGGGTAATTTGCCCCAATTGCTTGTATCCTGAAAAGAAAGCCGGTTCAGACGCAGGTTCTGACACCCCCGAAAACCAACAAAACCAAGGTCAATCATCTGACGGCGGAGCCTCTCAGGAGCGCCCGAATTCTTATTCTTCCGGCGGTTATTCTACGGAATCTTACCAAAGAAGAGACGATCGTCCATACAATCAGGATCGCCCCAGGTATGACAATCAGCAAAGAGGTTACAGCGCAGGCGGTTACAACAGGCCCCAAGGCGGATATCAGCGTCAAGACGGCGGTGGATACAACAGGCCCCAAGGTGGCGGTTATGGCAATGACAGAGGATATGACAGACCAAGACAACCTCGTCCTTACGACAGAGGTGACAACAACTATCAACGTCCCCAAGGCGGATATCAGCGTCAAGACGGCGGCGGTTATAACAGACCTCAGGGCGGTTACCAAAGACAAGAGGGTGGCTACAACAGACCCCAAGGCGGATATCAGCGTCAAGACGGCGGCGGTTATAACAGACCTCAGGGTGGTTTCAGGCCCCAAGGCGGTGGCTACAACAGACCCCAAGGTGGCGGTGGTTTTAGGCCTCAAGGCGGAAGGCCCATGGGCAGACGTCCGCAAGGACCGCCGAAACAACTTCTCGTTGATAGAGAACAGTTGATTCAGATTGAGGAGCTCTACAAAAAAATGCTTCCTCTGCCTAATCCGGATGCACATGAGGTAATCGGAGAACAAATTGGTTTAGAAGCAAGAAAAGTATTCTTCGGCATAAATCTAGTCAGACAAAAGATGATGCTTCCAAAACTTGCTTTCCCGAAAAGAAAACTCGCAGTATCTCCTGATCAGTTGACTGCAATTAAGATGCTTTATGAGCCTTTATTGCCGCTTCCTCCGATCGGTTGTCATAAAATAATTTCTGCTCAGTTGAAAATCGATGAATGGCGCGTTCACGTCGGAATCGGTTTAATCAGAAAACAGCTTGGCATGGACAGATGGAATCCTGAGCGTGCTGATGCGCCTGCTGAATTCAAAGTTAAGCAGCAAGAGGCGACCGAGGCAGTTGAGGTTGAAGCTGTAGTTGCTGCAGAAGAGGTTGTTGAAGAAAAACCTAAAAAGCGCGGCAGAAAAAAAGCTTCTGAGTCAGTCGAAGAAACACCTGCACCGGCAAAAGAAGATGAGTAAATTAGTTTCAATCGGCAAAATCTTAAATTTTCACGGCATAAAGGGAGAAGTCAGGCTCGGTTTTAGTGCCGGAAAAGAGAGTTTGATTAAAAATTTAAAACAGGTTTTTGTTTTTGTTGATGATTCAAAAATGTCTCTTGATGTTGAATCTGTTCGTTTTCATAAGAATTTTGCTATTGTGAAATTCAAGCAGATTAACACAATTGACGAAGTGACAAAAGTCAAAGGTCTGCTTGTTCATACGACAGAAGATGTTCTTAAGTCCAAACTGGATGAGGATGAGTTTTTGGTCAATGACTTGATTGGTTTGACAGCTTTTGACACTCAGGATAATGAAATCGGGCATGTGTTTAACGTTGGTGAAAACGGTGCATCTTATTTGATTGAAATAAAAAAGCCTAACGGCTTATCTTTTATGGTTCCTTTTGTAAAAGAACTGGTGCCAGTGGTTGATATTCAGGCAAAAAAAGTTGTTATAAATCTTATTGAGGGTATGGATTCAACTGTAAACAGTGATGAAGATTAATTTTGAGGTCGGTTATGAGATTTGATGTGTTAACTCTTTTTCCGGAAATGATTAATCAGGCATGTTCTCACAGTATAATTGCGAGAGGTATTGAAAGCGGTTTTTTGGAAGTTAATCCGATTAATCCCAGAGACTATTCGAAAGATAAGCATCGAAAAGTTGATGACACGCCCTTTGGTGGAGGGGCAGGCATGGTTTTGTCCTGTCAGCCTTATTTTGATGCGTTTGATTCAGTTGAGAAAAATGATGATGCGGAAGTTATTATTTTGTCTCCCCAAGGAGAGGTTTTTAATCAGAAGTTGTCAAAAGAATTTGCTGCAAAATCCCAACTTATTCTGATTTGCGGGCATTATGAGGGTTTTGATGAGCGGATAAAAATTCATACAAAAGCTCGTGAAGTTTCAATTGGAGACTATGTCTTAACAGGTGGAGAATTGCCTGCTATGTGTATAATTGATTCGGTTTCCAGAAACATTGAAGGAGTTCTGGGAAAAATGGATTCGGCGCATTTTGATTCATTTTCTGACGGTCTTTTGGAGCATCCTCATTACACAAAGCCCAGAGAGTATTCAGGTTTGAATGTTCCTGATGTACTTTTGAGTGGAAATCATGCGGAAATTGAAAAATGGCGGCGAAAGCAGCAGCTTATAGTTACTTATAAGAAACGCAGAGACCTGTTTGAAAAGTTCAGAAAAAACTGTCATAATAAAACTGATATCAAGCTTTTGAATGAGGTTTTAAATGAGATTATAGACTAATATAATGTTTATAATCTTAAGTTAGGTTTTTGAATTATGGAAATAAACAATGAACAGTTAAAAAAGTTGATTGACTTGGCAGAAGTTGATGTTGATCCTTTGTGTGCGACTTCTGACGATATCAACAAAGCGTTGATTTCTATCGAGAGAAAGCTGCTTTCTTTTGTTACGCAAGATTCTTCAGGCATTCCTGCTGAGTTTAATATTTTGATTGTTGATGATTTGGAGTTGTCCATATATCAATTTAATCAACTACTGAAAAGGGTTGGGGTAGTTCCTACGGTTGCAAGAAATAAGGAAGAGGCTTTAGCCGAACTTAAGAAAAAGAAGTTTGATTATATTGTTGTTGATTTGTTTTTGCCGGATGCGGATGACGGAATCGAACTCATAGACGAGTGTATAAAGCTTAGAGATGCAAAAAAGACTAACAAAATTATCGTTATGTCCGGGACAGACGATAAAAACCTTGTTGAAAAATGCTATAAGCTTGGTATTGATGAATTCATTCCTAAAAGCAATAATTGGCATGACCAAATTTTGAAATTTATCACTAATTCATTGACTTCAAAACAACATGAAGACTTTTTTAAATATTCAATTAATGAAAATATCTGCTGTTATACAATAAATAAGTTTAACGGCAAAAAACACATAGATTTAATCTTGAAAGATGTCACTACGAGCCTTTATACAGGTTTTGCAAATATAATCTTTAATATGGAAAATATCAAGATTTTTGATGATGAATATACCAGCGTTTTTGCCGATTTGTACAAAAGGTGCAAAGAGAAAAACGGACAATTTATGCTCGTAAAAATTTCAGATTCTCTAAAAGATGCCCTTGCTGACGCATTTTTGGATACACTAATCCCTACATACTCTAGTGTTGATGTTGCTGTAAGCAAAGTCGAAAATAACTAAACTTATTTAACAAAAACACCTTGTTACTCGAACATTCCTACGCGCGCCGCGTGTCTTTCTCCAAGAAACTCTGTTTGTGTCCAGATATCAACGATATCTTTTGCGAGGTAGTCGCCGATGATTCTTTGACCCAGGCACAAAATATTGGCGTCATTGTGTGAGCGAGAACACTTTGCACTGGTTGTATCTGAAACTGTTACGGCTCTGATTCCTTTGATTTTGTTGGCTGCAATCGACATCCCAAGTCCTGTTCCACAAACGAGCAACCCTTGCTTATTCTTGTCCGATGCGACTATTTTTGCCACATCTTGAGCGATTTTCGGATAGTCGCAAGAGTCTTTTGTGTAGGTTCCTACATCCTCGATATCGAATCCGTTTTCTTCAAGATGTTTTTTTAATATTTCTTTTAGTTCTAGACCCGCATGGTCACAGCCCATTACAATCGATTTTTTTGTCATTTTTTGCTCCGTTTTTTTTTAATATAACACATTAAAATTCATATTTTGTTAATTTATGTTAAATTGTCCGACTGTATCATAAAGTTTTTTCAGAAATTGCCGTTACTTTATTTGTTGATATTTTTATAGGGATATGCGAAGTGTTAAATGAAGTTATAAACGGTATTAATGATTTAGAAGAAAGAATGTGCGAATATTCTGAAATGAATTCGTTTCTTTTCTCTCACAACAAAATCTTTATGATAACAAGCAGTTGTGTTTACAAAACTCCTGAATACAACCACCAACCATACACATTCAAGTATGGTGACTATTCAGTCAGTGATTATATGAAAAGCTACGTCTGAGCGTTGTCCACGTGTAACTTGGCTTTTACGTCTTTGAGTAGTTTATCTACTTTTGCTTGGAGCGTTTGTAGGTCAGTGTTATTCGTGAGCATATAGTCCCATTTTTTGACTTTGTCGAGCTCTGTTTCTGTATAATCTTCTTCTCCGACTAGGACGCCTCTTTCTGCTCTTGCCTTTTGACTTGCGTTGATTCTCACTGTATATGCTTTTTCAGAGACAAAATGATCATACTCTCTTTTGACTCGCATGTCCGGGATTATCAGGTTGTCTTTCATTCCAGTAATTTTTTTCAGCCAGTAGTTTTCGTCTTCGGCTCTTCTTTTTGTCGCAAGGTCAATGAGGCCTTGCCTGTATTTTTCTTTGTTTTTGACCACTTCTTCGTAAGGAATACCTGTAATTTCTGAATATTCCATTTTTATTGCGTCGCCTATTCCGATTCTCTTAAAATTTGTTAATTTATTCAAAAGCATTTCGCAGACTGTATCCTTACCGCTGCGTTGTTTTCCGGATATTACGATTATATTTTTGTAGTCCAATGTCAATTCTCCCTCTTGAAATGTTTTATTTATAATGTATATTATTATACACCAACATTTTTCCAAACGTTAACTTTTACTAGGCAGGGGCAGACCCCGAGAAAGTTTTAGAGATGAACATTAATAGAATAGACGTAAGCTTTCGCTTACGAAGCTTGTTACCCCAAAATAACGCAGAAAACTATGTGAGAGCAAAACAAAAGTATGCTGACGCAGAATATATTGTGCAGATGAAAGACTCAATTAACAGTTCTTCCGCATCTCGCTCTAATCAAGTGTTGAGAGATCTGGGGCTGTTTTAAACTTTTCTTGCAGTTCTTGTGTCAAATCTTTTCCGATTAAATCATAATCTTTGACAAGGTCGAAAGCTTCTTTTCTGGCAATTTCAAGGATTTTTGTGTCTTTGATTATGTCAGCGAGTACGAAATTGAGTTCTCCGCTTTGCCTTGTGCCTAAGAACTCTCCGGGACCTCTCAATTCCAGATCTTTTTCTGAAATTATGAAGCCGTTGTTTGTTTGTTCCATGATTTGTAATCTGTCTAAAGTTGTTTGCGATGATGTTGCAGGTACAAGAAGACAATAAGACTGCAAATCTGAACGGCCTACGCGGCCTCTCAACTGGTGCAACTGTGATAATCCGAATCTTTCTGCGTTTTCAATCATCATCACCGTAGAATTAGGCACATCGACTCCTACTTCGACGACCGTTGTCGAGACAAGAATGTCGTATTCTTTTTTCTTAAATTTGTCCATAACTTCGTCTTTTTCTGCATTAGAAAGCTTTCCATGCAAAAGACCGATATTGCGATGTTGAAATACTTCCGCCTTGAGTCTTTCTGCTTCCTTCGTTGCAGCTTTTGCTGAAAGGGTTTCGCTTTCCTCTATCAATGGATAAACGATGTAGCATTGGTGGCCGTTTGCTATTTCTGACTCAATCATTTTGTAGGCATCTTTTCGCTGACCTTGCTTGATAATATATGTTTTTATCGGCTTTCTGTTTTTAGGCATTTCGTCAATTACTGAAAAATCAAGGTCACCTTGAGTTGTGAGAGCAAGTGTTCTTGGAATCGGGGTCGCTGTCATTGTCAAGACCTGCGGGTTTTTGCCTTTAGTCATCAGCGAAGATCGTTGTTTTACTCCAAATCTGTGTTGTTCATCGATAACAATTGCTCCGAGATTTTTGAACTCTACATTATTTTGAATAAGTGCGTGAGTGCCGATTGCAATATTAAGCTGGCCGTTTTTGAGGTCGGTTTCAAGTTTTTTTCTTATTTTTGCTCCGTTAGTTCCGGTGAAAAGCCCCACACTCAACCCAAACGGAGTCAACCAATTAACAAAATTATTAAAATGTTGTTGTGCGAGAATCTCTGTCGGGGCCATTAAGACGCCTTGGTAGCCATTTTCGACTGCAGAAAGAAGCATTGCACAAGCAACAACTGTTTTTCCGCTTCCGACATCGCCTTGCAAGAGTCTTTGCATTGGCAATTCTGAACCTATATCTCTTAAAATCTCTTTTATCGCCTTGTCCTGAGCATTTGTGAGTTCGAAAGGGAGGCCTTTAATGAATTTTTTGACTAACCCGTCTTTTTTAATTTTCAAAGGAAGTGCTTTGTTCTTTTGTGAATTTTCTTCTCTAAGCATTGCCAACTTAAGCTGTAAAAGGAAAAATTCTTCAAAAACGATAGAATATCTCGCCTGCTCAAGAGCCTCTTCACTTTGAGGAAAGTGAATTTGTTTGAGTGATTTCTTTCGGTCGAGGATGTTGTTTCTTTCTTGAATGTGCGTCGGAATAACGTTTTTTATCACAGGTTCGTATTGCTCAAGTGCATTGAAAATAGCTCTTCTTAAAGTTTTTATGTTCAAGCCTTCAACCAGTTGATAGACAGGAACAATTCTGGCAAGATTGAGGTTTTTTTCGCTTTCAAATTCACCTGAAAGCACTTGAAATTCAGGTTTGTCAATGGTAAAAGTGCCTGAATATTTGTCGATTTTTGCCTTTCCTGAAACAATAATATTTGAGCCTTTAACAAACTGAGACTTATATCTTTCAAGCAGATATTTATTGGCTTTTGCATAGAAAAAACTGAGTTTAATTATTCCTGTTTCGTCTGCAATTGTAATGTTTATAATTCCGAGGTTGCTTTTAGAATTGTAGGCGCTGATTGATTTGATGGTGCCGATTACAGTGGCGTCGAGACCTTCTTTTAAGTCTTTTATGAATGTTCGAGAAGAGTAATCAATGTGGCGTTTCGGGAAGTAGAATAACAGATCTTTTGCTGTATAAATTCCCAGTTTGTTCAGGAGGTTACCGACTTTCGGACCTACTCCTTTTACGTAAATAACATCAGTTTCTGAAGGGTTTTTAAGAATTGTTGTTGCGTCGGTTTTTTTAATTTCGCCCTCGGGATTGATTTCTTTTCGGAGTGCAGAAACAAGTCTTTGTAAGGCTTTCCTTCTTGTGGGTACAGAAGAAGTAGCGTAAAGTTCGAATTCCTTTGCCAAAATTATCCATTGGGGATTCTTTTTTGAAAGTTTATATAGGCGGTGAAGTTGTTTTAATATATAACCGGAAAAATTGTCCTGTTTCCCTCTTATGTCTATGTATTGATTTTTTTGCTCAACTTCGATAGCCTGTTTTATTTGTTCGATGTTTAATTCTTCAATCATTTTTATTCGGTGATTCTTAGTACTTCAT
>CAZIVG010000024.1:0-14024 GCA_964542595.1 uncultured Muribaculaceae bacterium
CGCTTCACCTGCGAATTTGTAAGCACCGTGAGAAGTACCGATTGCGATTGCCAATGAATCACAGCCTGTTTCTTTCACGAATCTTGCAGCTTCTTGCGGGTTAGTGAATTTTGCGTCAGCAGCAGAAACGTTTACGTCGTCTTCGATACCTGCCAATTTGCCCAATTCAGCTTCAACTGAAACGCCTCTTTCGTGAGCGTATTCAACAACTTTTTTAGTCAAAGCGATGTTTTCTTCGAGGTCAAATCTTGAACCGTCGATCATAACTGATGAGAAACCGCCGTCGATACAAGCTTTGCAAATTTCGAAATCTGCACCGTGGTCAAGGTGAAGAGCGATAGGCACTGTAGTAGTAGCCAAAGCCGCTTCTACCAATTTGATAAGGTAAGTTTGGTTAGCATATTTTCTTGCACCTGCTGACACCTGCAAAATGATAGGTGAGCGAGTTTCTTCAGCCGCTTCAGCAATCGCCTGCAAGATTTCCATGTTGTTTACGTTGTAAGCGCCGATAGCATATTTGCCTTCGAGTGCTTTTTTGAACATTTCGTTTGTTCCAACTAATTTTCTTTCTGCCATGTTAAATTTCTCCTCTTTTATGGGCACATAGTCACAATCAAAATACCGCAAAAAAAGATGATTTACAAGGAAATGTTTTTAATACCTGACGGAAATGTACTTTTCGCCGTCGGTTTGTTCAATCAGACCCCGCAACTCAAGCCCTGTCAAAACAACCATCAAAGACCCGAAATCAAGCCCCGTCTTCGCTGCAACCTCATCAGTCGTTGCACCGTCAAGCGCAATCAAAGAAAAAACCGCCGCTTCATCTTCAGTAAGGTCCAAATCCTCGACACAAACCGTTTTCGACGATTTTTTTGAAGCTTTGCTTTTAGCGTTAGAAGAATTTATCTCCCAGCCCAGAACCTCCAAAATATCCTCAGCGCGCGTCACAACAGCCGCTCCACCCTTTATAAGTTTATAAATCCCTTCGGTATTTGGGTTAGTCAGAAGCCCCGGCATGCACATTAGCTCTCGATTCTGCTCAAGACAAAGATTTGCGCTGATAATCGCACCGCTTTTCAATGCCGCCTCGGCAACAAGAGTCCCCTTAGAAAGCCCTGTCACGATTCGATTTCGGTGAGGAAAACGCCACGTCAAAGGCTGAAACGAAGGCCAATATTCGCTAAAAATCAAGCCCTGCTGCTCTTCTATCCTTTTGTAAAGCCCTTTATTCTGGGTCGGATAAACAAAATCGAACCCGCTCGCAATCACGCCGATTGTACTCAAACCGTTGTCAACCGCACTTTGATGGGCGCACGTGTCAATTCCGAGAGCCAGGCCCGAAACGATGCAAACATCCGTGCCGTTAAATTCCGAAAGAATTTTCGAAAGCACCTTTTTCGCGCTCTCACTGGCTTTTCGAGACCCTACGACAGACAGCGTCCGCTCAAAATTGCAGCGCTCAAGATTCCCCTTATAAAAAATCGTCATCGGTGGATTTTCAATCTGTCTCAAGAGTTTCGGGTATTTTTCGTCAGAAAAATTCAAAAAACCGATATTTTTTTCTTTAATATAATTCAAACACTCATCGGGGTCAGTTTTGTCGCGTTCGCGCAAAAAGTCATTCACCTGCCGTTTTGTGAAAGATTCGATTCGATAAAGGTCATCCGCACCCGCGCACCAAGCCGATTTTGCGCTCCCAAAATGTTCAAAAACCGTTTTTATAAAAACGCTTCCGATTTTTTCTATTGAGGCGAATGCCAGCCAGTATTTTTCTTGATTCATTAATAAAAACCCTTTTGCCGCGCGGCGTTGAGCGTTAGTCTCTGAAATTATTTATGTCGATGATTTTGTTAACTTCTTGCGGCACAAAATAGTGACAAGCGTTCCAAAGCACTGTGTCCAAAGGAGTATCAGACTCTTTTTGAAGAACAACGCGGTTGCAATAACCTTTGACCATATTTGTTGAGCCGTCCATTTTGAGGTTAAAATAACCGCAAGACTGACAAATTTTTATGCGGAATCCGTGTTCGCTGAGTTTGTCAGAAACTTCCTTAATCGCGTCAACCATGCGGATTTGAGACGAAGAAGAATATTTCTTTTTCTTAAATCTGAAAATCGCTTTGACAAGCCCGCTCTCGGAAATCAAATCGAGTTTGCAAGGCAGATTATTCTTTCCGTCAGTGACATAAACATCGACTGTGGTTGATTCTTTGTCCTCTTCTGATTCTTTTTTTGTAATTTTATTGAAGATTTTTTCAAGAATCGGGATGTGCAAAAAGATTTTCAAAAGCGAATAAAACGGGTAAAGCAAGAGATAAGGCACGTTTTGGCCACCTAGCTTCGAAGTGTACAAAGACACCGCAAAACTCACAATCGCCAACAGCCCCGCAAACGCAATCAATCCGTAATGAATCGCGAAATAGTAGTTATAACTGAACGTGAACACGCTCAAATAAATCAAGGTGAAAAACCAGAAATTCGGAGCAAGAATGTTCATCAAAAACTCTCCGAATTTCGGCGTCGAACTGAACAACAGCGGCAAACAGTTGCGAACGAGATTCAGCTTAAAAGAAACCGACGGCTTTCTGCTTTTGAAATTTTCAATCGAAGTGAACGTTTTCACAAGCGGGCAAAACTTAGGAATGAAGCCGTTTCTGACGAGAAGTGTTGTATATTTTAATTCGCTGTTAATATCTTTAAAATCGACGCATTTGATTTTGTCCAAAACCTCTTTTCTTATGACAAAAACGTCCGAATCAACGACCGTAGCCAGCCCGAGCAAAGATCGTCCGCAGTCGAGAACCCTGTTCACATAAGAGTGATAGGCTGTTTTTATACGATTCGCAAGAGTTTTAATCCTGACGATGTAGTCGGTTGAACCGATGATAACGTCCTCTCCGAAAAGGTTTGCGTTGATTGACGCGAGGAAGTTTTCGTCGATGTAACGGTCAGCGTTTAAGAAAACAAACGCGTCAACGTTCTGGTAAGACAAAAGCCCTTCCAAAATCCAAGAAACAGCCTCATCCTTTCCGACAGGGGCGTTTTCGCCGACTCTCCAGATTTTTGCGCCGCCGATAAATTCAAGGATATTTGACGAATTGTCAGTGCAGTGGTCGAGAATGATGTGCGTTTGATAGCACTCTTTCGGGTAGTTTTGTTTGTTCAATGCCTCCAAAAGCGGGACAATCGTTGCTTCGTTATTTCTTGCATAAATCACAAGAATTACGTTATTCGGGCGTGAAGCCGCGTTATATTTTTGTTTTTGCAAAAACTTCTTTGCCTGCGCACTCGAAATTACACACGCCGCATAGTAAAAGCAGAAAATTATTGCGTAAACTGCAAGAATTGCAAGTAGAAAAATTAAAAAGTTAACCATCTTATTCCTCGTGGCGAGCCTTTTTTGGGGGTGACAATCTGATTACGGAGAGGCTCTTTTTTATTTATAAAAATTTTATATAAAAAACAATCAAAAATCCAGCGAAACGAGAAATTTCATATAAGGAGAGGAAAAGTCGATTCAACGAAAAACACTCCGCACGTCGAAAATCTAATCTTCGTTAAGGCTCAAAACCGCCATGAATGCTTCTTGTGGAACCTCAACCCTTCCGACGGATTTCATACGTTTTTTGCCTTTTTTCTGTTTTTCAAGAAGTTTGCGTTTACGCGAAATGTCGCCTCCGTAACACTTGTCCAAAACGTTCTTTCTCATCGCTTTGATGTTTGTACGGGCAATGATTCTGCCGCCGACAGCAGCCTGAATCGGAACCTCGAACATCTGACGCGGGATAATGTCTTTTAGCTTTGCAGTAAGCTTTTGACCAACGTGGAAAGCGTTATCCTTGTGGACAATCGCTGACAGTGCGTCAACGATTTCGCCGGCCAGCATGACATCGAGTTTCACAAGGTCAGAGCGTTTGTATTCTTTAAATTCATAATCCATACTCGCATAGCCCTTTGTGCGGGACTTGAGTTGGTCGTAAAAGTCAATAATAACTTCACTCAGCGGCATTTCATATTCCAAATCCACACGAATTTTGTCGATATAATTCATGTTGATAAAAATGCCCCGTTTCGTCTGGCAAAGGTCCATGAGCGTACCCACGTAGTCGTTCGGGGTGATAATGTTGACCTTTACGTAAGGCTCTTCGATATACTCCCTAAACTGCGGTGCGGGTAGGTTTGCGGGGTTGTCGATAGGCTCCATTGTGCCGTCCGTTTTGTAAACGTGATAAACAACCGAAGGCGCAGTTGTGACTAGCGAAAGGTCGTATTCGCGCTCCAAACGCTCCTGAGCAATCTCCATGTGGAGCATTCCCAAAAATCCGCAACGGAATCCAAAGCCAAGCGCAGAAGACGTTTCAGGCTCAAACGTAATCGAAGAATCGTTAAGTTTAAGCTTTTCCAGCGACTCTTTTAAATCTTGATAATCCTCGTTGTCAACGGGGTAAAGCCCCGAGAACACAACAGGCAAAGCTTCTTTATAACCCGGCAAAACTTCTGCCGCGGGCCTTGAGGCGTTTGTGACCGTGTCACCGACGAACCTTGTCAACTCTTTAATCGAGCAGGCCATATACCCTACATCCCCTGTGCGAAGCTCTTTTACAGGCACTCGCGAAGGATTCAGATAACCCAATTCCACAACTTCATATTCGTTGCCTGAGGCCATGAACTTAACCTTGTCTCCGACTTTGATTGAGCCATCGACAACCTTGAAAAAGCATAATGTACCGAGGTATTGGTCATAGGCACTATCGAAAACCAACGCTCTTAAAGGCTTTGCAGAAGTGTCCTCAGGATGCGGGACAAATTTCACAATCGCCTCCAGAATGTCCTCAATCCCAAGCCCCGCTTTCGCACTGGCAGGAATCGCGTGTTCAGAGTCGATTCCGAGAATCTCTTCAATCTCTTCTTTCACCCTTTCAACATCCGCAGACGGAAGGTCAATTTTGTTTATGACAGGAATAATTTCGAGGTCTTGTTCAATCGCAAGATAAGCATTAGCAAGGGTTTGCGCCTCTACGCCCTGTGTCGAATCCACAATCAAAAGCGCACCTTCACAAGCCGCGAGAGAACGAGAAACCTCATAAGAAAAGTCAACGTGACCGGGCGTGTCAATCAGGTTCAATTCATATTCCTGACCGTCTTTCGCCTTGTAATTCATTCTGGCGGCATTCAGTTTTATCGTGATTCCGCGCTCGCGCTCGATGTCCATCGAGTCCAAAAGTTGAGCCTGCATGTCACGTGCCGCAACGGTTCCCGTATATTCCAAAAGTCTGTCGGCAAGTGTCGATTTGCCGTGGTCGATGTGTGCAATAATGCAAAAGTTTCTTACGTTTTTTATATCTCTGGTCATAAACTACAGTATATTTAAAAAATTATTTTTTGTAAAACTTTCAAGTTATTTTAATCTTTCAATCTCGATACTTCAATTCAAGACAAACTAACCTCACCAATGCACCACAACTCAGTCAAAAAGGCTTAAAAAAACTTTTTTCGACGCCTATGACACGTTAGTGAATCGAGCTAGAAAAAAGTTTTTTTAAGCCTAAGACCGCAAACATCACGACCCGAACAAACCCAACTGCGTGTCTTGCTCAACAATATTCCTCAAAAACTTAGCCCTGTGCCACTTGCAAGCCCCATGCTTTTTTATCGCCTCAACATGCTTCGCAGTCAAATATCCCTTGTTTTGTGCCCAATCGTATTGAGGAAACTCCTTCGCCAAATCGTCCATAAACCTGTCACGAGCCACTTTCGCGAGGATACTCGCCGCAGCAATCGACGCAGATTTTGAATCACCTTTCACGACCGTAAGCTGTTCGGGGTTGAAACCTTTTTTAAACGGAATTTTTTTATTACCGTCAACAAGAATCAGCGGATTCTGTGTGGCTGAAGCGCCTTGGCTGCCTTCAAGCCTCTTCAAAACAGCAAAACAAGAAAGTTTCATGCAATTTAAAGACGTGTTTAAAATGTTAAATTTCTCAATCTCCTCAACGCTCCCCGCCTGAATATGGAACGCGAATTCGTTTTCGGGCAACGACGTCAAGACCTCAAAAAGCTGTTCACGCTGTTTTCCGTTGAGTTTTTTGGAATCGTTTAAAACAGAAAGTTTCGCCAAAACCTCGTCAGAAGGCTGCACAAAAAAGCACGCCGCAGCGGCAAAAACAGGTCCCGCCCCAGGCCCGCGACCGGCTTCGTCCGTGCCGACAATGAGTTTTTTGCCTTTTGCAAACTCCTCATCAAAGCCGAAAAGACACGCCAACGTTGATTTATTCGCCAAGGTCGTCAAGAGTAAACCTCCCGATTCGGCCTGAACGGAAGTCTGTCAAAACCATTACAGCGGCTCTCACGACGTCAGGCTCACCGTTTTTCACAATCCAGTTGCGGCTTTTCGCCACAGCGCTAACGGAAATTTCATCCTCGAGTTTGTAATGCTCTCGCACCTGTTTCGGATATTTTTTCGCAAGAATTTCAAGAAGTTCGCCCGCGACTTCCTCGTTTTCATAGGCATTTTCGCTTACGCTGTTCACCATCGCGAGTTTTCCCGCTTTGATTTGGTCTTCTTGTTTCAAAGGGATTATCCCTGGAGTGTCCAAAAGGTCGATTTTCGGATTAACCCGAACCCACTGCTGCTGCCTTGTTACGCCTGCTTTTGCGCCGACTTTTGTTTTCCCTTTTTTGATTAATTTATTGATAATACTCGATTTCCCGACGTTGGGCATACCAACTACGATTACCCTAGCCGCTCTGGGCAAAAGCCCTTTTGCAACAAGCTTGTCGATTTTCGGTTTTGAAAGTTCGATGACCTTATTCACAATCACGGAAATATCGTTGTTTTTCGACGCACAAGACGCAATGACAGGGAAGCCCGTGAGTTCTTCAAAGTGTTTTGTCCAGTCCTTGAGTTTGTTTTCATCTGCAAGGTCAGCCTTGTTCAAGACAATCAGGCGAGGCTTTTCGCCCAAAAGCTTTTTTATATCAGGGTAAACCGAAGCCTCGGGGATTCGCGCGTCGAGAACCTCAATCACCACGTCAACGAGGTTTATGAGTTCTTTGAGTTTTTTCTCCGCTTTCGCGATATGTCCGGGATACCAATGGATGTGAGCCATAATTGCTTTCTATAAAAAAAGCGGCGCTATGCCGCTTTGTGTTGTTGTCTTGGATTCTTGGCGGTTCGGCAAAAGATATTTCGCCTCACCTGGACGTACTGGGTCTCTTCGAGACGCGGCGTGTCCGAAAAAATCCGCTTATCTTTTTTCGATTTTTTCTTTAATTCTTGTTGCTTTACCTGAACGTTCTCTAAGGTAGTACAATTTCGCTCTTCTGACATCACCGCGTCTTACGATTTGGATTTTTTCAAGTCTTGGAGAGAACACAGAGAAAACTCTTTCTACGCCAACGCCTTGGAAAGTTTTTCTAACTGTGATTGTTTTGCCTACGCCTGAACCTCTTTTTTTGATGATGATACCTTCGAAAGCCTGAGTTCTTTCTTTGTTACCTTCAACGATTCTAACGAAAACTTTAACTGTATCACCGGGGTTCAATTCCGGCAAAGTGCTGTTTTCAACGTGTTTTTTTCCTAATGCTTCAACTATCGGATTCATTTTTTTATTCCTTTATTTTAAATTATTATCTCATCTGGTGTCGTCATTCTCGACTCTTGGCCAGAGTCTCAACTGACTCACCTTTGCAAGGACGACAATAAATTGATTCTAATAAAAACATATTCATTTATCAAGTAGGTTCGCAAACAAGTGCTTAACGATTAGAAACAATCTTTGGAATCGTTTAGGAAATGTGTTTTGTTCATGTCCATTTTTCGGAGATCATCTTTGGCATTTTGAACTTTCTCGAGTTTCTCAAGAACCTCGTCCTCCTTGTTGAAAAGCTTTTCGTCGATGACTTCGAGACTGTTGAGAATCGAGTTTAATTTTTTTGTCGGGATTGTTGAACCTTCTTCGACAGCGCCTTTTTTTGCGTTATAAACAGCGTTTCCGTGGAATTTGTCAGCCACTGCAAAAGTGTGGTCGTCGAGGTTGTGAACGACTTTGCACTCGCGTTTTCGGCCGTTTTTGTAGTTTTTAATTTTGTACTCGACGAATCTTCCCGTTTCGGATTCTGCGTCAGGAATCCCTTCTTCACGCACGAATTCAAATATCCCGTTATGGCTTGTGAACGAAAGTTTTTCGCCGTGTTCACCGTTTTCTTTTTCTGATTTAAAAACACCGTTTTTATCTTTGTAAGTCACACCTGATTCGTTGCTCAAAACGCCTTCTTGTTCACCATTTTCGTCAAAGAAAATCACACTCTGATTGCTTTTTCGGTCTAAAGTCATTTCAAAAGCCAAAGATTTTCCGTCAGCTTTGAAAGCGGTAATTTGCTTGTCATAGCCGTCGTCCCCGCTGTCTTGCATTTTATATTTCAGCGTTCCGTCAGCCGTGTAAAAATAATCTTTCACACCCTCTCCAAAACTATTTTCTTGAAGCTTCAGCCCTGTTTTTTTATCTTTTATAAATCTGGGCTTGAGAGAGTTTCCCTCGGCGTGCATCCAAGGATAGTACAAATTAGAAATAAAAAGCGGATACGACACAGGTTCATAAGGCGTCGGCTCTGCCGCACGACTCCGGCTGTTTTTTGTTTCATTTGACGTTTTAGATTTGGCCTTAAACGAGACCGCGCAGGCATTGTTTAGTTTTTGGATGTTCATATTTTTCCTTAAATCAAAGATTATAGCTTCATGTTCTTGTTTTAAAAAAGGAAAATATATTTTTTTGCGCTTGCACCACCCAAATGCTTAATCTTTTTTAACAAACCCACGTAAAAGCTTGTCGGATAAGCTTTAGAGATTCTTCGACTTTATTGATGTCGATTTCGTCCCTTTCGACAGCGGCAGTAATTTTGTCAATCAGGCAGAGTGTTTCTGGGCTTGCATCACGATAAATAAACATGTTTATACCTGCTTCGATTCCTTTTTTGCAAGCCTCAAAAGGCGTAAAGCCGGTGATTCCGCCCATAACCATGTCGTCTGAAATAATCAGACCATCAAAGCCCAAATCCCCTCTAAGGTAGCCTGTGAGGACGTTTTTTGAGATTGAGGCGGGAGTTTTTTGAGAATCAAACGCTGTATAATGAATATGTGCAGCCATTACCACAGGCAAAACCCCTTTGTTTATAAGCGATTTAAACGGAGCAATGTGCGTTTTTTCAAGTTCCTCAAGGCTCAAGCCCAACTCCGGCATCGCAACGTGGGAGTCAACACTCGTCTCACCATGCCCTGGGAAGTGTTTACCCACTGGAAGAATCCCGTTTTCAAGGTAAGTTTTCGCGGAAATTTCCCCAATTTTTGAGACAATTTGGGGGTCTGAGGAATAGGAACGTTCTGCAATGACAGGGTTTTTGGGGTTTGTATCAACATCAAGCACAGGTGCAAAATTCATGTTAAGCCCAAAATCTTTCAATTCAGCAGCAATTTGCGACGTTTGTTCCGCAACAAACTCCTCGCCTTTTTCAGCCGCAGTCCTCGCATTCAGGTATTTTGAGCCGCAATGAAGATTAAGGGTTCTTTCCACCCTTCCGCCTTCCTGGTCAATGCTCAAAAACAAGGGTAATTCAGGGTTTTTGCGGCTTTTGATAAGTTCAACCGCGTTTTGGAATTGTTCGCGTGATTTTATATTTCTTGTGAAAAAAATAACCCCGCCAAGCCCCTCTTCAACCAGCCTCAAAAAGCTTTCAGGAGGCGTTTCTTCCTCATAGCCGAGGATAAACATTTGCAGAATATTTTGTTTCACTTTTTCCATAAAAAGATTTTAGCACGAATTCAGCACGTGAATAACAAAGAAAAAGACCGGCAAAACGCACGGTCATTTTTTCGATTTGGTCAAATCCAAATCTCCTCCCAATAAATTCTATTCAATTTGAATATAAAAATCTTGATTTAATGCAATCAAATCTCTTTCGAAACATATTTTATATTTAACCATCCAAAACCTCGTTTGTGAAGGGATTACGAGTGTCGAGAAAGGTAAATTTTTTGTTACATTCATGGAAAGTCGCGTCCTTACATGGTTTTGCATGTTTTCTTCTTCTTAACATTTGTTAAGATTTTTTGTTAAAACCGATTTTTGGCTGCTGCGCTTTGGGTCTGTAAAGATTTTCATCGATTTTTCGGTATTCGTTTTCTTTTATCGCTTTTTCGAAGTCTTCGATTGACACTTCACGACGGCCGTCTTTCAATGCAAAATATGAAGCATTGTCAGCCAAAATGCAAATATCATCACTCGAGAATCCGACCGTTTTTTCCGCAATCTTTTTCATTTTTTCAGAATCAAAAAGGAGTTTTTGAGCCTTTTCTCTTTTCTCCAAAGACTTTTCGAGTATAGCTTCTCTGGCCTTTACATCAGGAAGCCCGATGTAAATCTGCTCATCGAACCTTCTTTTTATGGCCTTATCGATAATGTCATATTTGTTTGTTGCGGCGAGGATGATGATTCCACGTTTGCGCGCGTTAGAAATAAGGTCCAAAAGCGTTCCAACCTGTTTCAAATCCTCAGAATCCGAGCGTTCGCTTCGCCCTTTGCCCAAGCCATCAAACTCATCTATGAACATAAAAACAGGCTTTTTAATCCTATGAGATTCTTTTTCCGCCTCTTCAAACGCTGCTTCATAGTTTCTTGAGGTTTTGTTGATGAATTCCGAACCCGCTTTCCCGATTTTCAAGTAAAACAGGGGCAGTCCGGCCTCTTGCGAAACAGCCTCTGCAATAAAAGTTTTTCCACAACCCGGAGGACCGTGCAAAAGTATGGCTCTCGGCAGTCTTTTTCCGTATTCTTTAAGGTCAATGTCGGCTTGCTTCGGCATCAAAACCGGAGCAACAATTTTGTCCGTCAAAACATTTTTCAAAGAGTCCATGCCGCCGACACTCTCAAAACCAATCGGAGACTCTTCATTCGGCCTAAATCTCACAAGCACTTTCGACTCGTCTGAATCAGAAGAACCTCGCTGTGACAGAGCAAGTGCAATGTCTCTGAGGGTTTCACTGATTTCGACAAGAGGGTTATCGGTTGCACCGCCTGACTCATAGCTTCCTTCTTCAGTCGCGGCTTCGTCTTCTAAAGGAGAATTTTCCAAAAGCACAGAAAGTGATTTTCTCCAAGCACCGGACAGGTCATCAACTTCGGGAGTCTGCGCCTTGTGCTTTTTTGTGTAATATTCTATTTCTTTTTTTCTGTAATTCAAGTCCGGAAATTTGTCTTCTACCAAAGCAACAAGATTTATTTTTGCATTGACAATAGTCGAAACCATTAGTTTTAAGTTTGATTGTGGCGGAGTTTTTTGCTTCTCCAAAAGTTCTATCGAGTCCTCGGTTTTTTTACAAAAACTGTCGAGGTCTTTTATTATGGAACCAGCCTCAGTATCATCATTTTTCAGCTTTTCGTTAAGCTGTTTGCTGAGTTTGTTGTTATAACCGAAGTTCGGTCTGAAAACATTGCTGTTTGTTGAAAAATTCACGTTCAAATTATACTCTCCAAAGTGTTTCGTGGGAGTAAAAAACATAAAGAATTTTTTTTGCTAATTTATTTAAAAAAGTTTACAAATCAGCGGACCATCTGATCCACTGTCATAATCAAAATTCCTTGCCCGCCAAGAGTTTTCAGCTTTTCAACACTTTCAAAAACCATGTCCGAATCCACAACCACATGGATAACGACGTTGTTCTCATCACCCATCATCGTCATCACCGTAGGCGCAGTGAATCCGGGGAGGAATCTGCTGATTTCATCGAGTTTTGCTTTCGGAACATTCGCCATAAGATACTTTTTCTCACGTGCAACAAGCACCGAAGTCAATGCTGTCAAAAGCGTTTCAACCTTTTTTTGAAGTTCGGGAGAAAGCCCTTTTCTTGCAACCACAATCGCAGAAGATTCAAGAATCTTGTCGATAACTTTGAGTTTGTTCGATTTCAATGTCGAACCGGAAGACGTAATGTCAACAACCACATCCGCCAAGCCAAGACGCGGGGTGATTTCAGTGGCACCCGAAACCTCAATGATTTTCGGTTTTTTTCCTGCTTTTTCAAGAAAGTCTTTCGCAATATTAGGGAAAGATGTCGCAACATTAATGACTTCAGGCAAGTCCGCCGCGCAGTCATAGGGGTCTTCTTCCTTAACAGCAACAACCATGTCGCAGCAGCCGAAGTCTAGATCCATTACCTTTTCAACATCTGCGCCCAATTCCGTTACGATATCAAAACCCGTAAACCCGATGTCGGCTACCCCCGCCTCGAGGAATCTCGGCACATCAGCCGTTCTGACAAAGATGATTTTGTGTTTTTTATCTTTTGTTGAGACCTGCAAAGTACGTTCATCTTTTGACGGAAAGTTAAGTCCTGCGCCGGTTAAGAGGTTATAAATTTTCTCAGACATTCTCCCTTTGTTCGGGATTGCTATTTTTAAAATTTCGTTTGTCATCTTAAATTCCTTGTAATTTCGAGTGAATCAGTCAAGATATTCTTTTTCTAACTTCCCGAAACAATAATCGTGAAGTCCGAATGCACGCAATACATACGCACAGGGTCATAAACAAACTGCGAACCCTTAACCTCGGGAACCTCTTTTTTCAACCAGCTTACGAAATCACTCGTAACCGCTGCGTTGTGTCCGATGATTTGGGAATGCGGAAGATGCGCTCTGCCGATGCAATTCACCTCATAGCCCGAAGCCTTAAGCTGGTCTTTGATTTTCATCGCTTCTTCTTCTTTGTCGAAAGCGTACATAATCCCCGCAACGAGTTTTTTGTCCGTAGGAGAAGGCTTGTCGCGATAGACCATTCTGTCAATGACTTCCTGCGTTTTTTCAGGGTCAAGAATCCAATAACTTATATAACCTTTTTTTGAAGGGCCGCCGGGAAGAGTCGCAAATTCAACGTCATTCATATCTATACTTCTCAACGCCGCCGCGATGTGAGACATTTCATAAAGCGAAAGGTTTGTTTTTACATAAGTCGAAGCAAGGTTCAAAACCTCAGGAATCTTCGGAATCACGGTCGGTGATTGAAGTTTCTCAAGCACAGCTTTCACAAACCATTGCTGGCGAGAAGTTCTTCCGATGTCGCCAAGCCCGTCTTTTCTGAATCGCAAATAACCCTCAACCTGTTCTCCGTTAAGGACATGAAGGCCTTTTGAAAGGTTGATGTGCAATCCGCCTGCGTTGTCGTTGTAGTACATGTCTTTTTCAATATAAACAGGAACCCCGTCAAGCGCGTCCACAAGCTTTTTTACGCCGTCATTATTCACGACGACATACTTGTTGACTTTTATGCCGAGAGTTTCTTCAATCGTTTTTATCGTCAAATCAATTCCACCCAAAGCATGGGCAGCGTTCATTTTCTGAACCCCAAAATCGCCTGCCAGATAGACTTTGCTGTCTCTGGGGATAGAAATCGCGTTTATCGAGTGGCTTCTCGGGTCGAGGTTAATCAAAATCATTGTATCCGAGCGCGTGCCTTTGAATTTGTCGGCATTTTCGCCGTTCGAGTCAACCCCGACAATCAGGATGTTCTGCTTCTGCTGCAAAATAGGCAAACTGAAACCCTTTTGTTCTCTTGGGCTGAGTTCCTTCAAAAAGCTCATAAACATTTTTGAATATTTGCTGTCTGAGCCCATTGTGCCGATGTAGGCAAAAGCCCCTGCAGCAAGAACCAAAACCGTCAAAAGAAGACTCATAATGAGTTTTCCGAAACCGCCTTTTGAGCCTTTGTTTTTATGCTTATACAAGTACGCGTTGTACTGTTCCTCTTTGTCTTTCAATTCGTTCATCAATCACTAACCTTAACTTAATAAAATTTTCGACTTGTTAATATATTACTGCAAAAAAAATTTTTTTTATACAAATTTTTGTACATCCGATTGGCTTAGTTTTTGTGTCCGATTCCTAACGCCAAAATCCCCGATAGAATGGGGCTGAATAACAAATTAGGGAGGAAAATATGTCAAAAGTCGATAAAACAAAGGAAAATTTAGAAGAATG
>CAZIVG010000025.1:0-13699 GCA_964542595.1 uncultured Muribaculaceae bacterium
GATCCTCCATACGCGAGAAAACAAGAAGTAAAATCCGTAGATTACTGGGGTTTTATACTTTTGATTGTTTGGCTTTTCGCGTTACAACTAATCCTCGATAACGGTCAGAAATCAGACTGGTTCGGCTCAAGCTGGGTAAGATGGACCTCCTTGTTAACAATAGGCACCTTCATCGCTTTCATTTGGCGCGAACTGGTAATCAAAGAGCCAATAGTCGATTTAAAGGTTTTTAAAGACAAAAACTTTGCAATCGGTACGATTTTGAACTTTGTAATCGGGGCGGTTTTGTATTCCACACTTGCGATACTCCCCCTGTTCTTACAGCAATTGCTGGGTTACACAGCCACTTTGAGCGGATTGGCTATCAGCCCGAGGGGGTTTGGCTCTTTGAGCGGACTGGTAGCCTGTGCTGTTCTTTCAAATCGGGTTGACCAAAGATGGGTTGTCGCTGCAGGCATGGTCCTTTTGGGGGTATCGAATTTAATGTTCGGAACACTTAATTTACAGATTGCTATGGTTAATATCATTTGGCCGAACATACTCTGCGGTTTTGCATTCAGTTTAATCATGATTCCGTTGATGACGATTTCGTTTGTAACCCTGAAAAATAGTCAAATGACCAATGCGACAGGGGTTTTCAACCTTGCAAAAAGTGTCGGCGGTGCAATCGGGACATCTGCTGTAGCGACGATGATTTCGAGAATGAGTCAGGTGCATCAGACTCACTTAATCAAAAACTTAACCTATTCAAACCCTGCTTTCGTGGAAAAACTCAACGCAATGCAAGCAGGCATCGCGTCTCTCTCCGGACACGCTTTGGCTGCAGCAAAAGCAAATGCAGTCGTTTACAAACAACTGCTTCAACAATCAACGCTTCTTGCTTATATGGATTGTTTTAAAATCTACGCGGCAATGCTTCTGGCGTTGGTTCCGATGATATTTTTGTTTGAAAAAGTTAAGTACAAAAAATCGAAAAAACAAGACGAAGTAAAACCTGTGTATAATAAAACAGCGCAATAAGATTCAGGAGATTTCTCTTATGCCTCAAGCAATGCCTCAGGATATATTTTTTGAAAAAGATTACGAAATAAAGTATTACGAGCAGAATCTAAACGGAGACTTAAAAGAGTCGGCTCTGATGAATTTTTTACAGGATATTGCGACGTTAAGCGCAGAAAAACTGGGATTCGGGCCTTCTTTTGTTTTCAAAAACAATTACGCTTGGGTCGTTTTAAGATACCGCGTTGAATTTTACGGAGAACTGAAAAATCTTACAAAAATCACAATAAAAACAGAGCCGAGAGGTCTTTCAAGACTTTATGCTTTTCGCGATTTTGAAATATTTGCTCCTGATGGGACTTGCCTCGCAAAAGCAACAAGCACCTGGTCTTTGATTGATATGGAATCAAGAAGGCTTTTGCCGATGCAGAAAGTTTTGCCGATGATGTTCGCTTTTGAAAAAAGAGAAAGTGATCTGGAATATTCAAAAACAGGAGAAATCGAAAACCCTCAATATGAAAAGACTTTTGACGTAAGATTCGACGACATCGACGTGAACAGGCATGCAAACAATTCAAACTACGTAGTATGGGCATTAGAGACACTCGAGCCGGATTTTCGAAAAAACTACTGTGTAAAAAATCTTGATATTCGTTACAAAAAAGAAATCGGACTCGGTGAAAAAGTTATTTCAATTGCACAAAAATCAGAACAAGGCGGACTTATTCAAACAGCACATTCCATCAAAAATACCGAAAACAATGACTCGCTTTGTGAAATAACCATCGAGTGGAAAAACACAAGTAACTCCAAAATATAAAGTTTTGTTAATGTTTTTTAAGCTTTTTCACACTTAATCCCCAAAATTTTGTAGAATGATTTCTATAAATTTAATGGTCTGAGAAATAATTTAATTAATTTTTGTGTTATAGCGTGTTTGGGGGAGAGTGTATGAAAGAGTCTCGTCTTAAAAAGCTTTTTGGGCTTTTTTTAGTTGGATTAATGTTTTTCATGAACACAGGTTGTGTGTTTGCTATTCAAGAATCAACAACAAAACAGCCGCCTGGCAAAGAAAGACCTGTTGTTTACAAACCGAATGCTGCATCGATAAAATATGCATTCGTTTTTGACGGCCCGTCAGACAAAAATGAAGCTGTTTTGAAACAGTTTCAAAACACGATAAAACGCTCAACTGCACCTGATTACAAAGCAGACTTCCCGAACAACCTTGTTTTCACAGGTGATTGGACAAAAGAGAGTGTCGAAAAAGCAAGCGACAAGGCAATGAACTCAAACGCAACAATGATTGTGTCTTTGGGCTATTTGACCAGCCAATATTACAACAACATGAAAGACAAGAAAAAATTTGTAGTAACAATTGACCAGTACGGCTTAAGAGACTTCGGAGACGGTTTTTTCAACCCTGTTCAACAATCTGTGAAGGGGGTTTATTCTTTCAAAAAACTTGTTAATTTCAAAAAGACCGCAATTTTAATGAACGAAAATTATTACAAAACAAGAAAAGACTGGCAAAAGTTCCTTGAACCGAAACTCGAGGGGATAAATTTTGTGATTGTGCCTGTCACAAAAGACATTGATAAAACTTTTTCAAACATCCCGAAAGACGTGGATGCAATGGTTTTGACCCCGTTATTCAATCTATCTTCAGATGAAAGAAAACACTTGATAAGACACGTAAATTCAATGAAAATCCCCAGTTTTTCAACACTCGGAAAAGAAGATGTTGAAATGGGCGTTCTCCTCGGATCAGGCGCTTATGACCTTGACAGAAAGGTCGCAGAGGCGACTTCTTTCAACATCAAAGGTGCTTTAAAAGGGGAAGTCAAAAAGACTGAAAAAATCCAGTTTTATGAAGACGAAATATTTTACATAAACAAAGACACTGCGGACGAAATCGGATACCAGCCGCATTTGAGAATTTTGAATAATGCAGAAATCATTACTTACAAAAAGCTTCCGGTTTATGACCTGTCGACCGTTTTCAATACTTTGGAAAAACAAAACTTGGACATCGAAAGAAAAAGATTGCTCGTAAAAGCGGCGAAACGTTCCGCGGTGAGTGCGGCTTTGAGATATCTTCCGACGTTTGGTGTGACGCTGGGTTATCAGCAATACAACAGCGAATTTGCAGACTCCGCAAGGCTCTTGTACCCTGAAAAAACAGGCATCTTCCAAATGGGTTTGGAGCAAATGATTTATTCTCCTGCCTTGGTAACTAATATTTTGATTCAAAAGAAAAAATTTGACTTCCAAAAGCACGAACAATTCCTCATGGAACAAAATATGGGGATTGATGTTGCGTTGATTTATATTGACACACTGATGCTAAAAAATGCTATCGAAATCCAAAAACAATACGTCAAAGAGTCAAGAGAAATTCTCGCGATGGCTCGCGTACGACAGAAAATGGGCAAATGCGGTCAGGAAGAGACTATGCGATGGGCAGCCCAGTTGAGCGTCAATGAACAAAGGCTTCTTGATATGACTGCGGAGTATAAAAACCTTAAAATTGACATTAACAAAATTCTGTTCAACAAACAGACTGATGACTTTGAACTTGCACCGCTGACTGCCATGGACCCTGCTTTTTACACGAAAGATATTAACATAATTGACTATGTTTCAACCCCTCAGGCTCTTGAGAAATTCACGGTAATGCTTCGTGACAGGGCATTCGAGGTTGCTCCGGAACTCTCGAAACTCAAAGCAGCAACAAAAATGAAAGATTATGAAAGAAATATGTATTACCAAAAGTTCATTTTGCCTGATGCAAAACTGACCTACACATACACTTCTTTGATGGGGCGTGAATTCACAAGACCAATGTCTGTTGCGCTTCCGGTACCGGGAGTTCCGCCTGTCATCATTCCCAGTTCAAATTCAACAAACGGACAACTAGGCGTTTTCGCTCAATGGAAACCTTTCGAAGGCGGTACAAAAGTTGCTGAAATTATGAGAATAGATGCGGAGAAAAAAGAACTTTTGCGCTACCAAGATGAGGCAAAAACTGAAATTGAGCGCCAAATCAGGGATATAATAAACAGAGCAATTGCATCTTATTTCAGTATCGAGAAGAATTATAAAGCAATGTACGCATCAGAAGAAAACTACCTTGAAGTTAAGAAAAATTACCTAATGGGAGAGGTGCCGATTGCACAGCTTATCGACGCTCAGCACCTTTATCTCGACTCAAAACTAGCGGCAATGAATTCACAAAACAAGTTCTTTCAACAGCTTGTTTGGGTGCAAAGGGCCATCTGCTCAGTCAATTGGGCGTCGGCTAATGATGATTCAAAAAAGTTTATCCAGAGCATAAAAGACAATCTGGAAAAGAAAAGCGACATAGCGTTATAATATTTATACAGACAATATCGGGGAAAGAAAATGCACTTAAACAAAGACGTCAGAGACAAAAGAATCGAAAAAACAGCGAGAAATATCCTCCTTCTGCTTGAAAACAAAACCGACGACTACCAAAACAGGGTCGCTCTGGGCATCAGAACCTCACACGGATGGAGAGAATTCACCTACAAGGGTATCGGGAGGCTATCGAGAAAGATTGCTTGTTATCTTATAAAAGACCTTGGAGTAAAAAAAGGCGAAAGACTCGCGATTCTTTCGGAGTCTCGACCCGAATTCGGGGCAGGGGTCTTTGCATCAGTAATGTCAGGAATGACAACTGTTCCTCTGGATATAAAACTCACAAAATATGAACTTTCCTCGATTCTCTCTGATTGTCGTCCGACGGTTTTGGTTGTCTCAGAGGCTTTTGTGGAGATGGCTAAGGAGCTTCAAAAAGAAGTCGATTCGATAAAACACATAATTTCTCTTGATGAAACATCAAAAGATGCGCAAATTCCATCTGTATATGCTTTGCCAAACAATTATGAAGAAAAGTGGCGCCACAGAAGTTCAAAAGCGACCGCTTTGATAATTTACACATCAGGCACAACCGGAGCACCAAAAGGGGTTGAGATTTCATTCAACAACCTTTTGACGCAGTTGAACGATATGTCGAATTTGTACAAATCCTTTTTCGGACGCAGAAAAATCTCTTCAATACTTTCAATTTTACCAATGAACCACCTGTTCGAATTGACTGTTGGGTTCTCCGTAATATTGAGTTGGGGCTTGTCTATTTATTACACAAAAAGCCTAAAACCCAAAGATATCCTAAGAATTATGCAAGAGAAGAACGTAAATTTTATGATTGTCGTGCCTGCATTTTTAAAACTTTTAAAAGCCGGTATCGAAACCGAAGTGAAAAACTCTTCACCACTGAAAAGATTCCTTTTTAAACTTATGTTCACAATCTCGAAACACGTTCCCTCCTATCGCTTTAGAAAACTTGTTTTCAGTAAAATACACAAAAAATTCGGCGGACAGTTTTTCGGATGCATCTCAGGAGGAGCACCCCTTGACGTCTCTGTCGGAGAGTTCTTTGAAACAATAGGTATCAGAGTTTTTCAGGGCTACGGATTGACAGAAACAAGCCCTGTCGTTTCAGTAAACACTGACCGCAGAAAAGACATCGCCTCAGTCGGACGTCCGCTAAAAAGCGTTGAGGCTAAAGTTGACCCAACAAACGGCGAACTTCTGCTTCGCGGCCCGTCAGTGATGAAAGGATATTACAATCAACCGGATTTGACAGCGCAGGCCATTGATGAGGACGGATGGTTCCACACCGGAGATATCGCAACAATCAACTCACACGGGCACATTCACATTACAGGCCGAATCAAAAATATGATCGTTCTCTCCGGAGGAAAAAAAGTTTTCCCTGAAGAAGTCGAGTCGGTTTTGAGTCAAAGCGAAAAATTCGCCGAAGTCTGTGTTTTCGGTTCATCAAGAAGCTGTGGTGCAAAAGAAGGGACCGAAGATATCGTAGCAGTTATTGTTCCATCTGATTTTGTGACTTCTCAAACAAATTCAGATGAAGAGTTGGAAAAAACGGTACGCGACGAGGTCAAAGTTCTTTCAGTGAAACTCGCTTCTTACAAACGACCTGTTAACATTATCGTTCATAAAGAACCACTGCCAAAAACGACAACCAGAAAAATCAAGCGGAAAGAGGTTCAAGAACTTGTAAATTGTTAGAAAGCAATTCAAAACGACAGTTTCTCAAAATGATTTTATGAAAACAAACCCTTGATTTCTTTTTTGAAGTCGGGGGTTTTCGCTGAATAATCCTTTATAAAATCGGCAAAAACCTGAATACGTCTGAACATTTCAGGCGTCATGACATGCTCCATAGCACAAGCATTTTGGGCAGACTCTTCTTCACTAAGATTCAAAATATTCTTGAAAAACGAAGTCATAACCTCATGCCTGTCGAGAATTTCTTTAGCGGCAGATTCACCTGACTCACTCAAAGTCACGGGAGAATAAGGTGCATAATTCACAAGCTTCTTTTCGCTCAACAAACTTAAAGCACCTGTCACAGAGGCCTTTTTGACGTTGAGTGTTTTTGCTATTTCAGTGACTTTTGCACAGTTTCCGGGAGATTTTTTACACTCCAGATAAATCGCTTCTAAGTAGTCTTCCTGGCTTGGGGTTAGTTTTTTCATATTTTGCCCTGTTCTTTTATCTTCTGATTTTAGCACGAAACGCACGTCGGAACGAAAAGTGGAGTTTTTATGTTAAAAAATATGAAACAAAGCCTGAAAAACACGCACGTTTTCTTGTTCAGGGGGTTTGTTAAGAGTGTCATGATTAACCAAATTAACTCTTTAAAATTGAATAAACCGCACAATTTCAAAGCTCAAAACAGCAACGAACAAAAGCCGCAAAACGTTGGCGAAAAAGAGCCTCCAAAAACTGTGCCGACAGCGACCCTCGTTGCTTATATGATTCAAAAATATCAGTATGCGCCAAAAAACGTCGAGGTGAGTTTTTCTTTGCCTGTCGAAAAGCTAAAAGAAAAATATGAAAAAGAAGCAAAAAGAAGCGTCGGAGAGTTAAACCTCAGAGCAGTAAAAGAAGGTCAAGTTCTCAATTGGATAGATGTTTTACCGAAAACCCAACTGAAAAGACTCGATGAAATATACTCGCTTGCTGAAACTATGAAACAAAACGGCGGGGAAAAACTCGGAATCATCGGAATCGGAGGCTCGAAACACACTATCGAAAACCTGCTTTCGCTAAACGGCAAAAACAGCAACGTCGAGTTTCTCTCTGCAGTTGACCCTGAAAGTATGAACAAATTTGTTGAAAAAATGGGTGATTTAAAAAAAGCTAACATTCTCGTTGCCTCAAAATCAGGTACAACACTTGAACCAAGCGTCGGCTATGAGTATGTCCAAAAAGCTTTTGTTGAAAAATTCAAAAACGAATATATAAAAGCAGGCTCCAGCCCTGAAGAAGCGCTGAAAAAAGCCGAATCAGAAACAACCAAACACTTTGTTTGTATCACAGACAAAGACGAATCAAAAAGCAAACTCAGACAAATTGCCAATGAAAAAGGTTACGCCTGCGGAGTAATTCACGATGACTGCGGAGGAAGATTCGGCGCATTCGACGATCATTCGCTTGTCTCTCTTGCCTATTGCGGAATGAAAAAAGAAGACATGAAAAAAATGCTTGAAGCATCTTTGGATGCACAAAAAAGGTTCTTGAGCAGTGACCTTAACCAAAATACGGCAATGCAAAGAGCAATGTTCAACACAGAGTGTGTCACAACAGGGAAAGAAAACCAGTACGATTACTATTTCGGAGACGCTTTTGAAGGGACAAAACTCTGGAACACTCAGATGAAAAAAGAATCTCACAAGTCGCTTTACAAAGTCAGCGGCGATTTAATCGGGCCGGAATTCCTTCACAACTCAACAGAAAGCGACCTCGATGCGGGAAACAAAACATCGTTCTTCACATTTAACACTTTAAAAAATGATTCCTCGAAAGATTACAAAGCCTATAACGCTTTGATTGACGGAAGCTACAAGGCATACGGCGAACGTCATCCTGTCTCTAAAATCACATTGAAAGACTTGACGCCCGGCTCAATCGGAGAGTTTGTCGAATTGAAACACTTTGAAGCGATTTATACAGGCATGCTTTTGAGGAAAAAAACAGCACCCGATGCGCAAGAGGAAAAAGTTCTGCCTGAAGTTCTTCAGCCAAACGTGAATATTTATAAAAACAAAGTCAATGTTTTTCAGTTTTTACACTAAAAAATCTCCTCATCAGTAAAGTTGTCTTTGTTTAAAATCCGGTTAAAAATATTAATCATTTCTTCGGAGTTTTGGCAAAGTGCCTTCACATCCTCAAGACGCTCTTCGTCGTTTTCATACTGGTTTCTCATTTCTTCAAGTTCTTTGTAATCAAAGAATTTTCCGCCGCAAGAATAGCACTCGTCGATAGATATTTCTCTTTTCGCACTGACGTTGTTTTTTACCATTTTTTGTTTGCAAACAGGACAAAACCTTTGTTCAAACTTGTCCACAGATTCGAATGTTTTATCTTTGTATGCGTCTATAATCTCAGTCAGAGGTTCGTCTTTTTCATCAACCTTTGACGCCTCACGGTTGTCAAACCAAAGACCACCGCAGCCTTTGAGACAAGAATCCACAAAAAAACCCTGCTCTGATAAATAAATCTTCGTCATTGATTTTCCGCATGCGGGACAATCAATGTTTTTGTAAGTATCGCTCATATTATTTCCTTTTATAAAGTATCTGTCGTAATTTCTAAGTCTTCAGTCAATTGAATATAAATTGTTTTTCCGGGCTTAGCCTTGTATTGAAGACCCTTTGTTGCAGACCCGATAATCAAGCCCAAACCGCCACCTGTCGGCATACCGATAGCGAGACAGCCTGTTCCAACTGCACTTGCCGCCGCACCGATAGCAGCACCGACGCCCGCACCCACTCCGAAAAGACCGACTGTCCAAAGAGAAGCTTTTCCCACAGCTGCCCATGAAGAACGCTTAAGCACAGCGTTTTTTGTGTTAATTTGCGCGCTGATGGAACCTTTTTGTCCGTCAGGAAGAATGACTTCACCGAGACCGATTTTTACCGTCGCATTTTTGTTCCAGTTTTTCGGCCTTGAAAGTTCATCAACCGTGCCGACAATCTTCGTACCTGCCGGAAGAAGCATTCTGCCCTCTTGTGTTTTAAGATCCTTTTTCAAAACAAAAACAACATTGTCACCCATTTGGGCTGTTTTTGTTGAAAAATTTTCAGCAAAAGCAATTTTCATGACGTTGCCTTTGTTAATTGTCGATTTTTTATCATAGATATTTACAGTGTTGATTGCTGTTTTTTTGTAAGTTGAAAGATGTTCCACTTTACCCTGATAAGAAGGCACTGCCTTTGAAACAGCATATTCAGAAGCAACCACGGCTCCGTTAAAATTCATTGTCAAAAAAGTGCAAAACAAAAATCCTGCGCAAAGTCTTTTAAAACTCATCTTCATACAACATCCTTTCCTTAAAACCATTTCTCACTGTAAGGGATTATAACATTTTTTTTCTTAAAAATAAATCAATTTAAAAAAGTCATTTAGTTGATTTTCTTTTTTAGTTAACGTATTTTGATGATGTGAAGAAGAAAACCGAAAAAATTATGAAGAAATTTCACATACCAATAGTTTTAATCCTGGTTTTTATTGCTATGACTGCCGCTGCATTCGCACAAGAAGATATTCGCAAGCTAAATTTGGACGAAGCAGTTTCTTTGTCATTAGAAAACAATTTGGATTTACAATCAGCAAGGATAAAAATAGAACTCGCAAAAAACGACATAAAAACAGCGAACCGACTCCAAAATCCGGAGGTAAACGTTTTTTATAACTACGGTTCCTCCGGCCGCGGAAACCCTCAACAAATAGGAACATCAGAACTGATCGAAATCGGAAAACGTTCTGCGAGAAAAAAACTTGCTCAAGCGAATTTGGTTTATAAAGAAAAAAACGTACAGCTTGCTGAATTTACGCTTGAAATGGACGTCAGAGAAACCTATGTAAATCTCGTTTCAGCAAAAACTGTTTTAAACAGGCTCAACGAACAAAAAGAACTGCTTGAAGAGCTTTACAATCTTTCGATGAAACAGTTTAAAGCAGGAAAAGTCCCTGAAACAGATGTAATTCAAGCACAAATTGCTTTGAACCAAATGGCAACCCAGCTAAACTCAGCAAAAACAGAAGTACGAGCCGCCAGACACGAATTCAACAAAGCGTTAAACGTGAAGGATAACAGAGTTTTGTATGACAGTGAAGACGAAATCCTGCCATCAGGTTCAACTTTTATCTCATTAAAAACCCCGAAATCAACATCGAAAATGCCTTCGTTTGAAGAAATTGCAGAAAACGCGCTGAACAAAAGACTCGACATCCGACTGGCAAAGCAGGAAGTCGAAATTGCGCAAAAAAACCTTACTGTCATTGCGAGACAGAGGGTTCCGGACATTGAATTTTTCGGAGGCTACGCTTACCAACCCCAAAATCATTCCGATTCCGGGTTCTTTCAAGCAGGCGCTTACGCTGGCGCGAACCTGCAAAACATCCCGCTGTTTTATCAGTTCGGCCCTGAGATAAAAAACGCAAAACTTCAAATTGATCAGGCTCAAATCAATTACGAATCGGCAAAAAACAAAGCAATGAACGACCTCAGCAGTGCTTATGACCGGTTCTTAACATCTAAAGAAAACCTCAATTTTTATGAAGAAAAACTTATAAAAGAGTCTGAACAACTCATTTCCGTCTCGAAAAAGAACTATGCTTCAGGAAAAACAGACCTCACCTCGCTAATAGTTATGGAACAGTCCTACAAAAACATTCTCGTCGGCTACACGAACGCACTTGCGCTGTATTACACGGACTGGATTGACTTTTTGAGAGAAGTCAACAGTGAAGATTTTGAAGTAAAAACAGAAGATATCTGATTTTTTTAAATTATATCCTTACACGCAAATTGAAGAAAACTACCCATAATGTTTTCGTTCCAGACTTTTACATTTTCCGGTAATACGAGAACAGACGGCGTAAAGTTCCAGATATATTTTATTCCTGATTCAACCAAAAAATCCGCAACCTGCTGCGCGTACTGTCGGGGAACCGTCAAAATAGCAATCTCAACCCCCAGTCTGTCAACGAGATTCGGAAGTTTTGAAATGTGAAAAATTTGTTTGTTATTGACCTGCATATCAACTTTTTGAGGGTCATTATCAAAAAGAGCAAGGATATTCAATCCGTAGCTGTTAAAACTGTCATACTTCGCAAGCGCAAGGCCCAAATGCCCTGAACCAACGATAAAAGCGTCTTTTGCCTTCGCGAAACCCAGCGTCTTTTCAATCGAATCCTTGAGGTCTTTAACCATATAACCTACGCGGCATTTACCCGCATTGTTCAAGAGTTTAAAGTCTTTTCTTACTTGAGAATCGTCGATTCCAAGTCTGTGAGCAATTTGCGGGCTGGAAATTGAATCGATTTTGTTTTCGATATATTCAACAAGAATGCTGTGATAAAGCGTGAGTCTGTTCGAAACTTTTTCCGGTATATTTTTGCTCATAGTGTAAACCCTCATTACTTTCAAGACAATTATAGCTCAAATAAAGAAAAAAATCACGATTAAATCAAAAAATCGTTATATCGAAATATAAACTTAATCAGTTATACATGCAAAAAATCTTGATATTTTGAAAAAAATGACTTAAAATATTGCTTAATATTAGTGAAATACTTCACGATAAGATTAGATGAAGAGGAAGCAAAAACATGGAAAAGACAAAAACAATTACGATTAAAGTTTGCATGGGCAGTTCCTGCTTCGCCAGAGGAAATGCGGCGAACCTTGAATACATAGAAAATTTTGTAAAAGACAACGGTCTTGATGCAAAAATCGAAGTCGTCGGAAGCAGATGTGAAAACAACTGTGCCGTTGGACCCAACGTAATTATCAATGGCGAAAACTGCGAAACAGCTTCTCCTGTAAGACTGGAATCCATCCTGAAAAAATATCTCTAACCCAAGATAAGAGGTCTCTTTAATGAACAATCAATATCCTATCTACACACTCAAAAACGAGTGCGTAGATTGCTACAAATGTGTACGACAATGCAGCATGAAGGCCATTCGAATAGAAAACGGGCATGCATCGGTAATTCCGGAAAAGTGTATAGCTTGCGGCCATTGCGTTTTGATTTGTCCTGCTGAAGCAAAAAAAATCAGAAACGACATAAATCGCTCACGAGCAGTTTTAACAGCAAAAAAACGTGTTTTCGTCTCTCTCGCTCCAAGTTGGGCAGGTTATTTCGACTGCAGCGCGGAAAAATTGATTAGCGCATTGAAGAAACTCGGTTTCGAAGGCGTTTCAGAAACGGCATTAGGCGCCCAAGAAGTTTCGATTGAAGTAACAAAAATGCTTTCAAAAAGAGAGAAAAAAGTCTATATCTCAAGCGCTTGCCCCGCAATCGTTGATTATGTAAGACTTTACATGCCTGAATACACAAGGTTCATAACCCCCGTCGCATCTCCGGCTTTGACTCACGCAAAACTCTTGAAAAAGCGTTATGGAGAGGACATCGGAGTAATTTTCATCGGTCCTTGCATTGCAAAGAAAAACGAAGCCGACAAAAATCCTGAACTCATAGACGTTTCCTTAACATTCAAAGAACTCGATGAATGGTTCAGACAAGACGGTATCGACTACAAAGAAGTAGAACTTCCTCAAGACGAAAGAGAAGCAAAATTCGTACCCAAAAAGGCTTATGAAGGAGCATACTACCCGATTGAAGGCGGCATGAACAAAACAATCCGTCTTTCAGGCTGTTCAAAAGACATACAACTCGTCAGCATAAGCTCTATCACTGCGTTTAGAGATTCTTTAAATAACCTTGATCCTGAAAAAATCGACAGGCCGATATTCCTTGAAGCGTTGGCTTGCGCAGGCGGTTGTGCCAACGGGCCTTGTAAAGACCACAACAAAGCAGGAATTCTGACAACATCTGATATTTTGAGAACGGTAAAACTCAGAGACGACATCCCGACAGAACCGGAAGTTGTTGTCGAAATGAAATATGAAGAACATCCGCAAAATGCAAAAAAATACACTCCCGAGCAAATTGCCGAAGCAATGGCAGGAATCGGAAAACACGGCGCAGAAGACGAATTGAACTGCGGCGGTTGCGGTTACGACACCTGCAGACAACTTGCCGAAGCACTTTTGTCAAAAGATGCGGAGCCTTCGATGTGCGTTTCTTATATGAGAAAACTCGCAATCAGAAAAGCCAGTGCAATGCTTCGTTCAATGCCTTCGGCGATTGTAATGGCCGATGCGGATTTAAATATAATTGAGACAAACGAAGCTTTTGTCAGAATTTTCGCTCCTGACTTAATCGATTTGTTTAACGGGCGTCCTGAAGGGCTTGCCGGCGGTGCGTTAGAGCGAGTCGTTCCTTTTGTTGACCTGTTTAAACGGACCTTGAAGTCAGGAAAAGACATTCACAAAGAAAGATATCCTGTTGACAAAAAGCTTTATGACATAGCAATTTTTGAGGTTGAAAGAAACAAAATCGTCGGTGCGGTAATCACTGATGTTACCCAAACAGAGATGAAACGTGAACAAATCGCAAAAAAAGCGCACGAAGTAATCGAAAAAAACATCGCAACCGTCCAAAACATCGCATGCCTGCTCGGAGAACACATGGTGGACACCGAATTACTCCTGAGCCAGATAGCGCAAGGT